>NZ_JBEOXS010000009.1:112697-181470 GCF_040296705.1 Streptomyces sp. NPDC002055 | reverse complement strand
GCGTGGGCCGGGCGACGGCTCGCCCTCGCCGCGGCTGCCGCCGCCGCGCTCCTCGGAGCCGCCGGGCTCGTCGTCGGCCAGATCTCGGACCCCGAGATCGGCCGGCCCGCGGGCAGCGCCCCCGTCGGCAACGACACCGTCTCCGACGACGAGCCGCCCCGGGCCACGACCTCTCCCTCCGCGTCCCCCTCGCGCTCCGCGAAGCCGAGCGTGTCGGCGTCCCGCGGCAAGGGCGGCGAGGACGGCCCGGTCCCGGGCTCGCCGGCGGATCCCCCGTCCGCCGGCACCAGCCCTTCCTCGGCCCCGGCCTCGGTGACGGTGGCCACCCGCCCCTACGCCTGGGAGAACCCCCCGTGCAGCCGGAAGTACCTGGTGGACCGCTCGCCGGACGACGTGGGACCGCCGCCCGGCGAGCAGGATGCCCCGCGGTGGGTGCGGTCGCTGGACGCCGTCTCCGCCGGTGACCAGCTCGTCGAACTCACCGTCCAGGGCACCGGGAAGGACACCGTGGTGGTGCAGGGCCTGGACGTCCATGTGGTGAGCAGCCGGGCACCGCTGGACCGGAACGTGTACAGCATGGGCGTCGGCTGCGGCGGTGACGTCGTCACCCGCTCGTTCGGCGTCGACCTCGACGCCGGCCGCCCCCAGACCTCGCCGCGGGACGGGCAGCGCGACTTCCCGTACAAGGTCAGTGAGTCCGACCCCGAGGTCTTCTACGTGCTCGCCGGCACCCAGACCCACGACGTGAGCTGGTATCTGGAGCTCCGCTGGTCCAGCGGCGACCGGCAGGGCACGGTGCGGATCGACGACCACGGCAAGCCGTTCCGCACCAGCGGCACGGGCGGCAGTCCGCACTACGACTACCCGCTGGGCGGCAACGAGTGGATCCGCAACGAGTCGGAGCAGTAGCACCGCCGCCGGGCCCGCCCGGCGGCACACGACACGGCACATGACACGGCGCATGACACGGCGCATGACACAGGGGCCGGGAGGAACGATCGTCCTCCCGGCCCCTGTCGTGCTGTCCGGCGCCCGCTACTCCGAGCGCTTCGGCTTCGGCCGCCAGACCACCAGCGCGCTGGTCTGCTGGACGTCCTGGTACGGCACCAGGTCCCGGCGGTACGAGGCGTGCACCGCGGCCTCGCGCTGCTGGATGGCCGCCGCCGCGCCCTCGACCGCCTGCTGGAGCTCGGCGACCCGCTGCTGGAGCGCCGTCACCTGGTTCTCCAGTTCGATGATGCGCTTGATGCCGGCGAGGTTGATGCCCTCGTCCTGGGACAGCTCCTGCACCTGTCGGAGCAGCTCGATGTCCCGGGCCGAGTAGCGCCGGCCCCGGCCCGCCGTGCGGTCCGGGGAGACCAGGCCCAGCCGGTCGTACTGCCGCAGGGTCTGCGGGTGCAGACCCGAGAGCTGAGCGGCGACCGAGATGACGTAGACGGGCGATTCGTCGGTCAGCTCGTAGGGGTTGCGGCTCCTGCCGCCCCTGCCTCCGGGCAATCCTCGGCCGTCCATCTCATGCTCCCTTCGCGGCCTGGAACAGCTCGGCCCGCGGGTCCTCCCCCGCGGTGGCCTCGGCGAAGGCCTCCAGCGCTTCCCTCGCCTCGTCGCCGAGGTCCTTGGGGACGCTGACCTCCACGGTGACCAGCAGGTCGCCGCGGGTGCCGTCCTTGCGGACCGCGCCCTTGCCGCGGGCACGCATGGTGCGCCCGTTGGGCGTCCCGGCCGGCAGCTTGAGCGTGACCGGCGGGCCGCCGAGGGTGGGCACCTTGACCTCGCCGCCGAGCGCCGCCTCCGGGTAGGTGACGGGCACGGTGACGGTGAGGTTGTCGCCCTTGCGGCCGAAGGCCGGGTGCGGATCGACGTTCACCACGACGTACAGATCGCCGTTGGGCCCGCCGCGCTCGCCCGGCGCGCCCTTGCCGCGCAGCCGGATGCGCTGGCCGTCGGCGACCCCCGCCGGGATCCGCACCTGCATGGTGCGGGAGCTGGTGGCGCGCCCGCTGCCCTTGCAGGTCTCGCACGGATCCTGGGCGATCAGCCCGCGGCCGCGGCACTCCACGCACGGGTCGGTGAGGGAGAAGCCGCCACCGCCGCCGCGGCTGACCTGACCGGTGCCGACACAGGTCGGGCACACCCGAGGAGTACCGTTTCTGTCGCCGGTGCCCGAACAGGCCTTGCACGCGGCCGAGCTGGACATCCTCAGCGGGACCGTGGCCCCGTCGACCGCCTCGGTGAAGCTGAGCGTCACCTCGGACTCGACGTCCTGGCCGCGGCGCGGCTGGGTGCGGGTGCCGGGGCCCCCGCGGTTGAACAGTCCCCCGAAGACGTCACCGATTCCGCCGCCGCCGAAGCCGCCCGCGCCCGCTCCGCCCCCGCCCTGGGCGCCTCCGAAGAGGTCGCCCAGGTCGAAGTTGAAGTTGCCGGAGCCGCCCGCGCCCGGACCGGCACGGAACCCTCCGTTGCCGAAGAGCGCGCGCGCCTCGTCGTACTCCTTGCGGCGTTTGGCGTCGGCCAGGACGTCGTTGGCCTCGGAGATCTCCTTGAAGCGCTCCTCGGCCTTGGCGTCGTTCTTGTTGGCGTCCGGGTGGTACTCGCGGGCGAGCTTCCGGTACGCCTTCTTGATCTCCGCCTCGGTGGCGTCCTTGGGGACGCCGAGAACCTTGTAGAGGTCCTTTTCCAGCAAGTCCCTGCTCAGGCTCATTCCCGACGCCCCTCCTCTCCTGCTGTCCCTGTTGCTGCGTCAGCCCTCGTCCGGGCCACCGCTCTCCTCGTCCGGCCCGTCGCCCCCGTCGCCCTTGGGCGACGCTCCGGGCTGCGGCTCGGCCACGGCGACCCGTGCGGGACGGATCGTCCGCTCGCCGATGCGATACCCCGGCTGGAGGATCGACACGCACGTCGTCTCGGTGACGTCGGGCGCATAACTGTGCATCAGGGCCTCGTGGATCAGCGGGTCGAAGGGCTCGCCCTCCTTGCCGAACTGCTGCAGCCCCATCTTGGCGGCCGTGGCCTCCACCGATTCGGCGACCGACTTGAAGCCGCCGACCAGCTCACCGTGCTCCCGCGCCCGGCCGATGTCGTCGAGCACCGGAAGCAGCTCGGTCAGGAGGTTCGCCGCGGCGATCTCCTTGACCGTTATCCGGTCCCGCTCCACCCGGCGGCGGTAGTTCTGGTACTCGGCCTGGAGGCGCTGGAGGTCGGCCGTGCGCTCGTTGAGCGCCGTCCGCACCTGGTCCAGCTGCGCCTGCAGGCCCACGGTCTGCAGCTCGTCCCCCGCCGGGGCCGCCGGGCCCGCCTGGTCGGCGGACCCGTCGGCCTTCGCGCCGTCCCGGCCCGCGGCGTGCGGACCCTGCGCGGCGGCGGACCCCTCCTCGAAGGGAGGCGAGGAGGGAGAGCCGTCGGGCTGCTCGTCGAAGCCCGGGGTCTCCTCCGTCACGCGGCACCGCCCTTCGGCTTCTCCTCGTCGACGATCTCGGCGTCGACGACGTCGTCGTCGGCCTTCGCCTCACCGTCGCCCTCGGCACCGGCACCGGCCGCGCCCGCGCCGTCCGCCGGGGCGTTGGCGTACATCGCCTGGCCCAGCTTCTGGCTCACCGCGGCGACCTTCTCGGTCGCGGTGCGGATCTCGGCGGTGTCGTCGCCCTCGAGCTTCTCCTTCAGCTCGGTGAGCGCGGTCTCGACCTCGGTCTTGACGTCGCCCGGGACCTTCTCCTCGTTGTCCTTGAGGAACTTGTCCGTCTGGTAGACGAGCTGCTCGGCCTGGTTGCGGGTCTCGGCGGCCTCGCGGCGCTTGTGGTCCTCCTCCGCGTACTGCTCGGCCTCGCGCATCATGCGGTCGATGTCGTCCTTCGGCAGCGCGGAGCCACCGGTGACGGTCATCCGCTGCTCCTTGCCCGTGCCGAGGTCCTTCGCGGCGACGTGCATGATGCCGTTGGCGTCGATGTCGAAGGTGACCTCGACCTGCGGGACGCCGCGCGGGGCCGGCGGGAGGCCGGTGAGCTCGAACATCCCGAGCTTCTTGTTGTACGCCGCGATCTCGCGCTCGCCCTGGTAGACCTGGATCTGCACGGACGGCTGGTTGTCCTCGGCCGTCGTGAAGATCTCGGAGCGCTTGGTCGGGATCGTGGTGTTGCGCTCGATGAGCTTCGTCATGATGCCGCCCTTGGTCTCGATACCGAGGGACAGCGGGGTGACGTCGAGCAGCAGGACGTCCTTGACCTCGCCCTTGAGCACGCCGGCCTGCAGGGCGGCGCCGATGGCGACGACCTCGTCCGGGTTGACGCCCTTGTTGGCGTCCTTGCCGCCGGTCAGGTCGCGGACGAGCTCGGCGACGGCGGGCATCCGGGTGGAGCCACCGACGAGGACCACGTGGTCGATCTCGGACAGCTGGATGCCGGCGTCCTTGATGACGTTGTGGAACGGGGTCTTGCAGCGCTCGAGCAGGTCCGAGGTGAGCTGCTGGAACTGGGCCCGGGTGAGCTTCTCGTCCAGGTGCAGCGGGCCCTCGGCGGACGCCGTGATGTAGGGCAGGTTGATCGTGGTCTCGGTGGACGAGGACAGCTCGATCTTCGCCTTCTCCGCGGCCTCACGGAGGCGCTGGAGAGCCATCTTGTCCTTGGCCAGGTCGACGCCGTGGCCGTTCTTGAACTGCTCGACCAGGTAGTCGACGACGCGCTGGTCCCAGTCGTCACCACCGAGGTGGTTGTCACCGTTGGTGGCCTTGACCTCCACCACGCCGTCGCCGATCTCGAGCAGCGAGACGTCGAAGGTGCCGCCGCCGAGGTCGAAGACCAGAATGGTCTGGTCGTCCTTCTCCAGCCCGTAGGCGAGGGCGGCCGCGGTCGGCTCGTTGACAATGCGCAGAACGTTGAGACCCGCGATCTCGCCGGCCTCCTTGGTGGCCTGGCGCTCGGAGTCGTTGAAGTAGGCCGGGACGGTGATGACCGCGTCCGCGACCTTCTCACCGAGGTAGGACTCGGCGTCCCGCTTCAGCTTCTGCAGAATGAACGCAGACATCTGCTGCGGGTTGAAGTCCTTGCCGTCCAGGTCGATCTTCCAGTCGGTGCCCATGTGGCGCTTGACCGACCGGATGGTCCTGTCGACGTTGGTGACCGCCTGGCGCTTCGCGACCTCGCCCACGAGCACCTCGCCGTTCTTGGCGAAGGCCACAACAGACGGCGTGGTCCTGGCGCCCTCGGCGTTGGTGATGACGGTGGGCTCACCGCCTTCGAGAACACTGACGACGGAGTTCGTCGTACCCAGGTCGATGCCGACCGCACGTGCCATGATCGCTTCCTCCAGAGGACTTGAGCGGAACAGACTCAAGCGTGCATGATCCACTTTTCCCTGTCAACAGACCTGAGTCACCCTTACTCAAGTCTTATGCGGGATGGCATGTCACGGCCGGAATGGCGGGGTCCGCGGGGCGGGGCGGCCGGGGCCGGCGGCGGCAGCGAAGGGTTGCCTGGGCGACGCAGATCACCGGCCGGGCGGCTTCATGCGGCCTGCGATCCTGGGTAATGTCAGCAAGACTGGAAAAGTTACCGCTTAGTAAGTCTGGGGTCCCGGTGCCCGCCCGCAGGGGGACACAGCCTCCCAGACAGCTCTCGCAGGCCCGAGGAGCCCCCTAATGCAACTCGCCGCGATCATTGTGTCGCTGGTCCTAATCGCGGTCGGCGTCGCGCTGTTCGGCCGTGCCATCCTGCAGATCTACCGCTTCGTACGGCTCGGCCAGCCCGTACCCGCCGGTTCCCGCACGGACGACCCCACGCAGCGCACCATCACCGTGGTCAAGGAGTTCCTCGGCCACACCCGGATGAACCGCTGGGGCGTCGTCGGCGTGGCGCACTGGTTCGTGGCGGTGGGCTTCTTCTCGCTGCTCCTGACGATCGTCAACGCCATCGGCCAGCTCTTCCAGGCCGACTGGCTGATCCCGTTCATCGGCGACTGGCTGCCGTGGGAGATGTTCGTCGAGCTGATCGGCACCCTGACGACGGTCGGCATCGTGACCCTGATCGTCATCCGCCAGATGAGCAGGCCCGGCAGGGCCGGCCGCAAGTCCCGGTTCGCGGGCTCCAACACCGGCCAGGCCTACTTCGTCGAGACCGTCATCCTCATCGTCGGCATCTGCATCGTCACGCTGCACGCCCTGGAGGGCGCCCAGCACGGCGTGGACCACTACGAGCCGGCGTTCTTCATCTCGTACCCGCTGGTCGCGTTCTTCAAGGGCCTGAGCCTGGGCACCCTGCAGAACCTCACCTACTTCTTCGCGCTGGTCAAGATCGCGACGTCCTTCATCTGGATGATCACGGTCTCGCTCAAGACCGACATGGGCGTGGCCTGGCACCGCTTCCTGGCCTTCCCCAACATCTGGTTCAAGCGCGAGGCGGACGGCGACGTGGCGCTCGGCGCGCTCCAGCCGATGGTCTCCGGCGGCAAGCCGATCGACTTCGAGGACCCGGGCGAGGACGACCAGTTCGGCGTCTCCCAGGTCGAGCACTTCTCCTGGAAGGGCATCCTCGACTTCTCCACCTGCACCGAGTGCGGCCGCTGCCAGTCGCAGTGCCCCGCCTGGAACACCGGCAAGCCGCTCTCCCCGAAGCTGCTCATCATGTCGCTGCGCGACCACGCGCACGCCAAGGCGCCGTACCTGCTCGCGGGCGGCGGCAAGGACGCCGAGGGCGAGGAGAAGGCCACCGCGGAGCAGCTCAAGGACGTTCCGGCGGCGGCCCTGGCCGAGGCCGAGCGCCCGCTGATCGGGACCCTGGAGGAGAACGGCGTCATCGACCCGGACGTCCTCTGGTCCTGCACCACCTGCGGCGCCTGCGTCGAGCAGTGCCCGGTGGACATCGAGCACATCGACCACATCGTCGACATGCGCCGCTACCAGGTGATGATCGAGTCGTCCTTCCCGAGCGAGGCCGGGACGATGCTCAAGAACCTGGAGAAGAAGGGCAACCCCTGGGGCCTGGCCAAGAAGCAGCGGCTGGAGTGGACCAAGGAGGTCGACTTCGAGGTCCCGGTCGTCGGCAAGGACATCGAGGACCTCACCGAGGTCGACTACCTCTACTGGGTCGGCTGCGCCGGCGCCCTGGAGGACCGCGCCAAGAAGACCACCAAGGCCTTCGCGGAGCTGCTGCACATCGCGGGCGTCAAGTTCGCGATCATGGGCGGCGACGAGGCGTGCACCGGTGACTCCGCCCGCCGTCTGGGCAACGAGTTCCTGTTCCAGCAGCTCGGCCAGCAGAACGTCGAGATGCTGAACATGGCGTTCGGCGAAACTCCGTCCGACAGCGGCTCCGCCGCGGGTGACGAGGGCGTGACGGTCGAGAAGTCCAAGAAGAAGATCGTCGCGACCTGCCCGCACTGCTTCAACACCATCGCCAACGAGTACCCGCAGCTCGGCGGCGAGTACGAGGTCATCCACCACACCCAGCTGCTCCAGCACCTGGTGGACGAGGGCAAGCTGATCCCGGTCACCCCGGTCGAGGGTCTGATCACCTACCACGACCCCTGCTACCTGGGCCGCCACAACAAGGTCTACACGCCGCCGCGCGAGATCATCGCCAAGGTGCCGGGCCTGCGCAACGAGGAGATGCACCGCCACAAGGAGCGGGGCTTCTGCTGCGGCGCCGGCGGTGCGCGCATGTGGATGGAGGAGCGGATCGGCAAGCGCATCAACACCGAGCGCGTGGACGAGGCGCTGTCCCTCAACCCGGACATCGTCTCCACCGCCTGCCCGTTCTGCCTCGTCATGCTGACCGACTCGGTCAACGGCAAGAAGAACGACGGCAAGGCCAAGGAGTCGCTCCAGGTCGTGGATGTGGCCCAGCTGCTCCTGGACTCGGTGAAGACCCCGCCGGCCGACCCGGCGGGCGACGCCGAGCCGGCGGACGAGCCGGAGCCCGAGCCGGTGAAGTAGCCGGGGAGACGCCGGTACGGCCCGAGGGCCCGACGGCGTCCCCCGCCTCTCTCCGGAGAACACCGACGGCCGGTCCCGCATCGCGCGGGGCCGGCCGTCGGCGTTTCCGGAGGAAGGGGGACGGGGGTGCCGGGGCCGTCGGGGTGCCGGGCCCAAGATGCCCTTACAGCTCCTCCGCCTCCAGGTCGAAGGGCATGATCTGCCGGGCACCGCCCTGGAGCGGCAGCTCGGTCCAGATGATCTTGCCTTGGGCGATGTAGCGCGTGCCCCACCGCTCGGCGAACTGGGCGACGAGGAAGAGCCCCCGGCCGCCCTCGTCCGTGGTGGCCGCCCGCCGCAGATGCGGCGAGGTGTTGCTGGTGTCGGAGACCTCGCAGATCAGAGTGCGGTCGCGGAGCAGCCGCACCCGGATCGGGCCGGTGGCGTAGCGGATGGCGTTGGTGATCAGCTCGCTGAGGATGAGCTCCGTGGTGAACACCATGTCCTCGTCCACCTCCCACTCCCCCAGCTTCCGGGTCACATCCGCCCGCACCCGGGCGACCGCGGACGGGTCGGACGGGACGTCCCACTCGGCGACCTGGTCCTCCGGGACGATGTGCGTCCGGGCGACGATCAGCGCGATGTCGTCCACCGGCCGGTCCGGCATCAGCGCTTCGAGTACCGCGTCACAGGTGTCCTCCGGGCTCCGCTCCGGATGGCCGGACAGGGCGGTGCGCAGCAGCTCCAGGCCCTCGTCGATGTCCCGGTCGCGGTCCTCGATGAGCCCGTCGGTGTAGAGCACCAGCCGGGAGTCCTCCGGCAGCCGCAGCTCGCCCGTCTCGAACGGCATGCCGCCCAGGCCCAGCGGCGGCCCGCTGGGCAGCTCCGGGAAGTCCACGCTGCCGTCGGGGTGCACCACGGCGGGCGGCGGGTGTCCGGCCCGGGCGGCGGTGCAGGTCCGCGAGACCGGGTCGTAGATCGCGTACAGGCAGGTGGCCCCGGTGATCGCCTCGCCGCCGCCCTCCTGGGCCTCGTCCTGGTCGATCCGGGCCACGAGCTCGTCGAGGTGGAAGAGGAGCTCGTCGGGCGGCATGTCGAGGGTGCAGAAGTTGTTGATCGCGGTGCGCAGCCGGCCCATCGTCGCGGTGGCGTGCAGCCCGTGCCCCACGACGTCCCCGACGACCAGCGCCACCCGCGCCCCCGGCAGCGGGATGACGTCGAACCAGTCGCCGCCCACCCCGGCCTGCGCCGGGAGGTAGCGGTAGGCGACGTCGAGCGCGGTCTGGTCGGGCAGGGTGCGGGGCAGCAGGCTGCGCTGGAGGGTCACGGCCATGGTGTGCTCGCGGGTGTAGCGGCGGGCGTTGTCGACGCTGACCGCCGCCCGCGCCACCAGCTCCTCCGCCAGCGACAGGTCGTCCTCCTCGAACGGCTCGGGCTTCTCGGCGCGCCAGAAGCTGGCCATCCCCAGCACCACGCCCCGGGCCCGCAGCGGGACGGTGATCATCGAGTGGATGCCGAAGTCGACGATCCGCCGGGCCCGCTCGGGGTCCTGTTCCTGCCAGCCCCCGAACGCGGTGAGGTCCGGCTCCATGACCGCCTGCCCGCTGGAGAACCCCCAGGCCTGCGGGGTGGACGGGACGAAGTGGATGAGCCGGCCGAGCGGGTAGAGCGGGTGGTCCTCCCGGATGCCGCTGGTCGCCGTGCGGCGCATGTCCGTGCCGTTGCCGGTCGGCTCCTCGCCGTGCAGCACGGGGTCCACCAGGTCGATGGTGACGAAGTCGGCGAACCGGGGCACCGCGAACTCCGCCAGCTCCTCGCAGGTGCGCACCACGTCCAGGCTGGTGCCGATCCGCACCCCCGCGTCGTAGAGCAGCTTGAGCCGCTTCCGGGCGCTGTCGGCCTTGCCGGTGAGCGCCCGCAGCTCGGTGGTGTCCCGGAGGGTGGCCACGCTGCCCGGCGGTCCGCCGTCCCGGTCCGTCGGCTCGTGGTTGACGGCGATCAGCCGCTCCCCCACCAGGTGCACCTCGTCGCCGGCGGCCCGCCCGGAGACCAGCAGCTCGGCCATGCGGTCCGGCAGGCCGAGGTCGGAGACGTCGCGTCCCTCGGCGTCCGCCGGCAGGCTCAGCAGCCGGCGCGCCTCGTCGTTGGCGAGCAGCAGCCGGTGGTCCGCCGCGACGATCAGGACGCCTTCCCGCACGGCGTGCAGCACCGCGTCGTGGTGCTCGTACATGCGGGCCATCTCGGCCGGGTCGAGGCCGTGCGTCTGGCGGCGCAGCCGCCGGGTGACCAGCGCCGTGCCCCCCGTCGCCACCAGCAGCGCCGCCGCGCCGGTGCCGAAGATGATCGGCAGCTGCCGGTCGACGACGCTGGTGACGTTGTTGACCTTGAGCCCGGCGGAGACCAGCCCGAGCACCTTGCCGTCGTTGCCCTTGACCGGCACCACGGCCTGCTCCTCGTAGCCGAGGGGGCCGTGCACGCGCTCGGTGAAGACCTTCCCGTTCAGCGACGGTTCGATGGTGCCGATGAACCGCTTCCCGATCCGGTCCGGGATCGGATGGGTGTAGCGGATCCCGTTGGTGTCCATGATCACGACGAAGTCGACCCCGGCCGCCTTCCGCCCCACCTCGGTCAGGGGCTGCAGCACGGCCGACGGGTCGGGCCCGGTCAGGGCGGCCTTGATGCCGGGGGCGTTGGCGTAGGACTGGGCCACGGCGACCGAGCGGTTGCGGGCCTCGCGTCCGGTGTCGTGCCGGGACTGGAGCACCAGGGCGACAACCGCGGCGACGACGAGCAGCACCACGAGCGCCACCTGCAGGACGAACACCTGCCCGGCGACGCTGCGCACATCCATCATCGAGCGCCAGTGCCGCCCCGGGGACGACGGCGGGACCTTCGGTTCGTGCCCTTCTCGCTCTTCTCGTCCCGAACGCGGGCGCTCGCGCCGACTGCGTGGGAGCCAGTTGGCCGGCGAGAGAACCGACTGCTCCCAAGATCGGCCGAAAAGTCCGGCCATATCCTTATTTCTAGCACTGCCCACGTCCGGTGGGCGAACGGTGGGCGCACGGGCCCTCGGCCGACAACAGGCCCGTACGGCGCCGCCTGCCTCCTGCGTTCTCCGAGGCACCGCGGCCGCGCCCCGCACCCGGGGCGAGGTCCGCGCACCGCCTCCGCGGCGGGCCGCGCGTCCCCGGTCCGGGCTCGGCGGCCGGTCCTGTCCGCCAACAGGCCTACCCCGTAACGGCGTTGCGGAACGTGGTCCGCGCGGACCGGCCCCGCCCCGGCCGGCACCGGGGGCGTTTCCCCTGTTCACGGCGTTCCGTTGGCCCGGGCGCCGTCCGCCGCCCCGTGGCCCGCGCCCCGGAGCCCGGCCCTCCGCCGTCCCCGGCCCGCCGACTCCGTACAACCCTTCCCCCGTATCCGCCGTCATACAGGCGCCGGAAAGGACGGGCCCTTTCCGCCCACCCCCCGCACCAGCCCGGCCTTCCTCATCACAAGGAGCCGTTTCGTGCGCATGTACCGCTCGACCGCCGTCGCCGCGGCCTCGTTCCTCCTGCTGACCGGTGCCGCGATCGTCACCGCCCCGGCCGCCCACGCCGGGACACCCGGCGGGACCAGGGCCTCCGACCGCAACACCGACTTCAACGGCGACGGCCGCGAGGACGTCCTCACCGGCGCGCCCGGCGGCACCGTCGGCGGCGACCGCGGCGCCGGGTACGTCACCGTGCAGTACGGCTCCTCCCGGGGCATCACCACCGGGAACCGGGCCGTGATCCACCAGGGCACCGCGGGTGTGCCCGGCGCCGCCGAGCCGGGCGACGCCTTCGGCAGGGCGCTGGCCTCGGGGGACCTGGACGCGGACGGCTACGACGACGCGATCGTGGGCATCCCCGGCGAGGACATCGGCACCGCCGCCGACGCGGGCGGCCTCGTCGTCCTCTGGGGGTCCCCCGCGGGGCTGAGCGGGGCATCGAGCCAGTGGCTGGAGTCCGCCGCGCCCAGAGCCGGGGAGGCCTACGGCGCGGGCCTGGCCGCGGCCCGCTTCACCGCCGGCACCCCGGGCGACCTGCTGGCCGTCCTGGACCGCGACGACCTGGAGCTCTACACCTTCGAGCCCGCCGGACAGCCGGGCGCCCGGGAGCGCCGCGCGGAGGGCCGGGCGGACGGCCGAGCGGATGGCCGGGCGGAGGGCCGGGCGGACGCGGACGGCACGGCGGAGCGCGCGGTCCGCGAGCGCGCCGGATCGCTGCTCACCGGCCGCGCGGCCCGGGACACCGGGCCCCGGGCGAAGAACGGCAGCGGGACCGCGGCGGCCGACGGGCCGCGGGTGATCCGCCCGCAGTCCCTCACCACCGGCGACTACGACCACAACGGCTTCGCCGACCTGGTGGTCTCCGGCCAGAGCACCGGCGAGGAGCCCGGCCACGGCTGGTCGGTCCAGTTCTCCGGCCGCGAGGACGGCCTGGTGTACGGGCGCGACCTGCGCGGCGGGCCCGTCGCCGCCTCCGGTGACCTCAACGGCGACGGCTACGACGACCTGGTCACCGGCGAACCGAACAGCCCGGACGACGGCGGGGCGACCACCACCGGCGGCACCGTCGGCGTGTACTACGGCAGCCCCGACGGCCCCGCCGGGACCGGGGGCCCGGGCACCCCGCCGCAGTGGTGGACCCAGGACTCCCCGGGCGTGCCCGGCGCCGCCGAGCGCGGCGACGGCTGGGGCACCGACCTCTCCCTCGGCGACACCGACGCCGACGGGTACGCGGACCTCGCGGTCGGCGCCCCCGGTGAGGACCTCGGCACCCTGGCGGACGCCGGCGCCGTCTGGGTGCTCCGCGGCTCGAAGGCCGGGCTGACCACGACCCGCGCCGAGGACTTCAACCAGGACACGGCGGGCGTCCCGGGCGCCCCCGAGAAGCAGGACCGCTTCGGCGGCCAGGTCCGGCTGGTCGACCCGGACCGCAACGGCACCTTCGGCCTCCTCGCCGCGGCCCCCGGCGAGAACACCGGCGACGGCGTGCTGTGGTTCCTCCCGTCCGGCACCGCGGGCGTGACCGCCACGGGCTCCTGGACGTACGACGGCGGCTCGCTGGGCGCCCCGGTCGCTGACGCCCGCTTCGGCGCGGCGATCGACGACTGAGCGGGGGTGTGAGACGGCGGGGACGCGGGGGGCGCGGCGGGTCCGGCGGGCTCGGGCGGCCCGAGGGGGCGCGGCGAGTGGCTGGGCCCGGCGGCCTCGGGCGGCCCGAGGGGGCGCGAGCGGGTGACGGGCCCGGCGTCCGAGGACTTCCCGAGGGGACGCCGCGGGCGGCGAGCCCGGCGGCCTGCTTCCCGAGGGGGGGCGCCGCCGGACGGCCGGGGAACCGGCACCGGCGGCTCCCCGCCGTTCCCCGCTGCTCCCCGCCGCCCCCGCCGTACGCCGCCGCACCCCGCCCCGAACGGCCTACTAACCGCTCTTGGTATAGGTGCGAAGAATCCGCTGTTCGGGTGCAGCCTGCCCCAGGAACGATTCCCCAGGTGCGGCTGGGGCGTTGGACGCGACATGGACCCCCGGCAGTTGTGGAACCGGAATACGGTGCTGGCGGAGGCCTTCTGCCTCAGCGACGAGCACGTGAAGTCGGCGCAGAGCGCCCTGGACGAGACGCAGGCGCACCGGTCACGCCTGCTGGCCGCGTTCGCGGTCACCGTGGGCAGCGACGGCTCCGTCGCCGACCTGCTCGGGCTGAGCGAGCGCGAGGTGCGCGTCGCCCGGCGCACCGTGGGCAAGGACGACGCCCGCCGGGTGGCCGAGAACGTCCTCGGCGCGACCCCGCCGGCCGCGGAGCCGGAGGAGGAGCCGCTGCCCGAGCCCCCGCCGGTCCAGCAGGCCCCGGCCCCGCCCGTCCAGGCGGCCCCGGCCCAGCAGGGTTACGTTCCGCAGCAGCCGCACGTCCCGCAGCACGCCGCCCCGCACACGGCGCAGCAGCAGTACCTCCACCAGCCGGCCCCGCAGTACTTCGACGTCGCGCAGACCGGCCCCGAGATGCCGATGCCGACCGGCCTCGAGAACCCGATGGCCCGGGAGACGGCGTGGACCTCGGCGATGGACGTCGTCCTCATCGACAGCTGGCAGTCCGGGATCGACCTGAGCGTCCTGGCCGACGAGTTCGGCCTCGACCTGGCGCGGCTGGTCGCCCGGGTCCAGCAGCTCTCCGCCGAGGGGCGCCTCACCGGGCAGCCGCTCCCCTGCCCGGCCCCCGAGGACCGGGCCGGCCGGCACCGGCGGGACTCCGGCACGACGACGCTCGGCTACGACCCGTATGGCGGGCCGCTGCCGGCCTCCGGCTGGGAGGCCCCGTCCACCATCCCGGACGAGATGCTCGCCTATCTGCCCAACCAGCACGCCTGGCCGCAGTACACCCCGGGCGCCGGGGTGCGCTGACCCCCGCCGAGCCGTCCCGCCCGGCCCCGCACCCGCTCGCCTGCCCGACGCCCCGCACCCACTCGCCTGCCCGACGGCATCACCCCCGCTCCGGCCTGCGACGAAGCCCACTCACCGGCGTCTTGCCGCCGGGCCCCGTGGGGCGACGGCGGCCCTGTCGTGGCAGGCACGTGTGGAGGGGGCGTGCGGGCGGTGGCGGGCAGAGGTGCGGGCCAGGGGCGTGCGGCGAGTGCGTGCGGAAGGCGCTTCGGGAGACCGCGGAAGGCTTCCGAAGGCTTCCGAAGGCGGGCAACGCCCCTGCCCACGAGCGCAGTTCAGACACACCACGAGCAAAAAGTCTCACTTTCCGTACAACCCTTGGCCGTTGAGCGAGGTCTTGTGATCGCCGACCGTCGTGCGGCCCGAGCCCGTCCGCCGGGAACCGCACGGCGGGCCGGCACGCCACCCCTCTGCGGATGCCACAGCGCATCCCCCGCAGGCACAGGAGATCTCCGCGTGCACCAGCGTTTCCGTACCGTCCTGGCCGCAGCGGTGGCCGCGACGCTGACCGGCGGGCTGCTGTCCCTCGCCGGCACCCCCGCGACCGCCTCCCCGGGCGCGGAAGGCAGCGCCGCCGAGGCCGACTTCGACCGGGACGGTTTCCGGGACCTCGCCGTCCCCACGCCGGACGCCACCGTCGCCGGCCGGCGGAACGCGGGCGCGGTCACCGTGCTCTACGGGTCGCCCTCCGGCGCCGGGCCCGCCCGCCGCGCCACGGTCAGCCGGAACACCCCCGGCGTACCGGGCACCGCGGAGCGGGGCGAGCGCTTCGGCCACGCCACGGCCGTGGGCGACTTCGACAACGACGGCTACGCCGACCTGGCCGTGGGCGTGCCCCACGAAGCCGCGTCGGGAGGCCGGTCCGAGGACACGGCAGAGGGCCGGTCCCGGGACCGCTCCGGGGACGGTTCCGGTGGCCGCTCCGAGGACAGCTCCGGTGGCGGCCCCGGGGACGGTTCCGGTGGCGGCCCCGGCGAACGTTCCCAGGGCCGTTCCGGAGTCCGGGCCGTCGGCGCCGTGCAGATCCTCTGGGGCTCGGCGGCGGGCCTCACCGGTGGCACGACCCTCGCCGGCCCCACCCCGACGGCGCAGAGCCGCTTCGGACAGGCCCTGGCCGCCGGGGATTTCGACGGCGACCGGCGGACCGATCTCGCGGTGGGGACGGCCTCGTCCACGCTGCAGATCTTCAAGCGCGGCATCGCACGGACCGGCACCGCGGGCGCCCGGCAGGCCGTCCGGACCCCGGTGCGGGGCGGCACGGGCCGCGGCATCGTCCGGCTCACCGCGGGCGAGGTGACCGCCGACGAGCGCACCGACCTGGTCGTGGGCGGCACATCGGGCGCCGCGGGCGACCACGCCCGCCACGCCAACTCCTTTCTGCCCGGCAGCGCTTCGGGCCCGGACGCGTCCCGGGCGAAGCAGCTCCCCGCCGGGGCGTTCACGGCGATCGGCGACGTCAACGGCGACACCTACGGCGACCTCGTCGGCGGACGGCCCGAGGGCACCGGTGCCCGGGGCGGCAGGGTCGACGTCGTCTACGGCTCCCCCTTCGGCCCCACCCGCCGACGGGACACCATCACCCAGGAGTCCGGCGCCGTTCCGGGCGGCTCCGAGGCCGGCGACGGGTTCGGCCACGCCGTGACCCTCGGTGACATCAACGGCGACGGCTTCCAGGACCTGGCCGTCGGCACCCCGCACGAGAGGCTGCCCGCGACCGCCGGCACCGGCTCCGTCACCGTCGTCTACGGCTCCTCCACGGGCCTGAACACCGGCCACGTGCAGTCCTTCCACCCGGGCACCCCGGGCGTCCCCGGCTCCCGCGACCTCCCGGAGGTGTTCGGCGGCACGGTCGTCCTCTCCGACCTGACGGGGGACGGGCGGGCCGACCTGACCATCGGCGCCGACTCCGCGGACGACGGCGTCGGTTCACTGGTGACCCTGCTCTCCGACGGCACATCGGTCACCACGGCGGGCGCGGGCGCCCTGCTGCGCTCCCCGCTGGACCTGAGCCCGGTCCCCGCCGGCCTGCCCCGGTACGAGAGCGTCATCTCCGGCTGAGGCTCCGGCCGAGACTCCCGCTGAGACTCCGGCTGACGCGAGGCCGACGGCCCGTCCGCGCCCGCACCACCCCGTACAACTCCGTCACCGACCTACGACCCCCGAGGACCTCATGCTCCCGCGCTTACGCACCGCCGCGCTCGCAGTCACCCTGATGCTCGCCCCGGCGCTCCCCCTGGCCGCCCCGGCCTCCGCGGCCCCGGCCAAGCACTACGACGACTTCAACGGCGACGGCCACCGCGACCTGGCCTACTCCTACGACCTGACCGGCAGCACGACGGAAGGCTTCAGCGGCGGAGCCGTCGTCGTGGTCTACGGCACCGCCTCGGGCCGCCTGGACGACAGCAGGCACCAGCTGATCCACCAGGACAGCCCCGGCATCCCCGGATCGGGTGAGGAGGACGACTCGTTCGGCCAAGAGCTTGCCAACGCCGACCTGAACAAGGACGGTTACGCCGACCTCGTCGTCGGCAATCCCGCCGAGAACCGGGGCAAGGGATCCGTCGTCATCGTCTGGGGCAGCGCCCGCGGCCTGTCCGGCGGCACCACCCTCCGCGACCGGACGGACACCCCGTACGGCTTCGGCACCGATCTCGCGACCGGTGACTTCAACGGCGACGGCTCCCCCGACATCGCGGCCATCGGCGGCGTGGACACCTGGCTGCACCGCGGTCCGTTCACCCGGTCCGGCCGCGCCGGGCGGGTCAGCGAGATCGGCAGCAGCGACTTCGCCCCCGGCTCCCTGGCCGCCGGCAAGGTCACCGCCGACCGCCGGACCGACCTGGTCGTCCTCGGCGTCCGCTTTCGCACGAACCGCACCCAGGCGTGGTTCTTCAAGGGTTCCGCCGCCGGACTCGCCCCGGGCCGCAAGAAGACCATCGACGCCCGTCGGGCGATCGACCGGGGCCCGAACGCCGCGATCGGCGACTTCGACCGGGACGGCTACGGCGACATCGCCCTGGGCGACCCCGACGAGGACGCCGGCAAGGGCTCCGTGACCCTCTGGTACGGCGCCTCGGGCGGACCGAGCACCAGCCGCCGCACCGTCCGGCTCACCCAGGGCACCGCAGGTGTCACCGGCGCCCGGGAACGTGAGGACCGCTTCGGCGACGCCCTGAGCGCGGGGGACACCAATGGCGACGGCTACGCGGACCTCGCCGTCGGCGTCCCGGGCGAATCCGTGGGCTCCGAGGAGTGGGCGGGCGGGGTCACCGTCTTCCGCGGCGGCTCCGGCGGCCTGAAGGGCACCCGTTCGAGCTGGTTCGCCGAGAACTCCCCCGGGATCGTGGGCACTCCCGCGGCGGACGACACCTTCGGCAACAACGTGCGGCTGCGGGACCTGAACCGTGACGGCCGGGCCGAACTGACCGTCAGCGCCCCGGGCGACGATGTGGGATACGTCCTGCCGGGCACCGCGTCCGGCCCCTCCGCCGCCGGTTCGTACCTCCTCACCGGCATGGGCTCGGGGTTCCCGAACTGAGCCCTCGGGCGGCTCCGGGGCGCGCCGAGGCGGAGCCGCACCCCGCCCCGGAGCCGCGGGAGCACCCCTCGGGGGAGCCCGTAGGGGATGTCACAGCTCGGCAGCAAACCCCGGACTGAACCCATGAGCGCGGCATGCACGTCTGCACAAGCAGGTACGTTCGAAGGGTGGCTGGATTCAGGATGGGACGCGGACGGGACTCCCGCTCGGCGCGGCAGGGTCAACAGGGGCAGCAGCAACCGTACGGGAACGGCGGGCAGCCGTACGGCGGTCAGCCCGTGCCGCCGCACGCCGGGCAGCAGTGGCAGGGCGTCGGACCGGGAGGTCCGAACGCCTACGCGCCGGGCCCCGGCCCGAGCGGCGGATACGGCCCCGGCCCGGGCGGCGGGCACGGCCCCCGCCCCGGCCCCGGCGGCGCGTCCCGTGACGAGCCGGAGTACTTCGGCGGCCCGGACCAGGGCTACGCGCCGTACCAGGGCCAGGGCGGCCCGGGACCGGATGCTCATGCCAACAACCCCGGGCACACCCAGGCGTTCAGCATCGGCGAGAGCCCGGACGCCTACGGCCCGGACCAGGGCTACGCCCCGTACGACGACGGCCCGCAGGGCAGCACCTACCGCGCCGGCGGGTCCGGCGCCCCGGTGGCGGGCCCGCGCCTGCCCTGGAAGGAGCTGCTGAGCGGGATCGTGCTGCGGCCGGGCGCCACGTTCTTCCAGATGCGCGACTACCCGGTCTGGGGCCCCGCGCTCATCGTCACCTTCGTGTACGGCCTGGTCGCCGTGTTCGGCTTCGACCAGGCCCGCGAGGACGTGCTGAACGCCACACTCTCCAACAGCATCCCGTGGGTGGTCAGCACCGGCATCGCCGTGGTGATCAGTGGTCTGCTGCTCGGCGCGGTCACGCACACCCTCGCCCGTCAGCTGGGCGGCGACGGCGCCTGGCAGCCCACCATCGGCCTGTCGATGCTGATCATGGCGCTGACCGACACGCCCCGGCTGCTCTTCGCGATGTTCCTCGGCGGCGACAGCTCGCTGGTGCAGGTCCTGGGCTGGGCGACCTGGGTCGCCGCGGGCGCGCTGTTCACCGCGATGGTGAGCAAGTCGCACGACCTGCCGTGGCCGAAGGCGCTGGGCGCCTCCGCGATCCAGCTGGTCGCGCTGCTGGCACTGATCAAGCTGGGCACGCTGTAGGACGCACTCCGCACGGCCGCTGCCGCCGGGACGGCAGCGGCGGGGCGGCGGGAGCGGAGCAGCAAGGAGCGGGGCCGGCAGGAGCGGGGCAGCGGCCCGCACAGAGCACACAAGCCCGGTGCCGGAACCTGTGAGAACAGGCCCGGCCCGGGCTCTTCCCTTGCGCTGCGGCTTTCCTGTGCCCCCTTGCGCGGTGGCTTTCCTGCGCGCCGTCCGGACGCCCGCGGGCGTCCGGGATCCGGCTCAGGCGTCCAGGATCTGGCCCTCGCGGCGGACGACGGGCGGCTCGACCGACCAGGGGAAATTGATCCACTGATCGGTCTTCTTCCAGACGTACTCGCACTTCACCAGCGACTGCGGCTTCTCGTAGATCACCGCGCACCGCACGTCCGCGACGTGCCCGGCGCAGAAGTCGTGCACCAGCTTGAGCGTCTTGCCGGTGTCGGCGACGTCGTCCGCGACGAGCACCTTCTTCTCGCTGAGGTCCACCACGTTCGGCACGGGCGGCAGCATCACGGGCAGGTCGAGGGTGGTGCCGACACCGGTGTAGAACTCCACGTTCATGACGTGCAGGTTCTTCACGTCCAGCGCGTAGCCGAGACCACCGGCGACGAAGAGGCCGCCGCGCGCGATGGAGAGGATGATGTCCGGCTCGTACCCGTCGTCGGCCACGGTCTGGGCCAGCTCGCGTATCGCCTGCCCGAAGAGGGGGTAGGTCAGATTCTCCCGCTCGTCACTCACGTCGTTCCGCCCCGTCTCTTCCCTGTCTCAGACCTGCGTGCGGTGGAAATTCTTGAAGGAGCGGGAGGGCGTGGGCCCCCGCTGCCCCTGGTACCGGGACTGGTACTTCGCCGAGCCGTAGGGGTGCTCGGCGGGCGAGGTCAGCCGGAACATGCACAGCTGCCCGATCTTCATGCCCGGCCACAGCTTGATCGGCAGCGTGGCGACGTTCGACAGCTCCAGCGTCACGTGGCCGGAGAAGCCGGGGTCGATGAACCCGGCGGTGGAGTGCGTCAGCAGGCCGAGCCGGCCCAGGCTGGACTTGCCCTCCAGCCGCGACGCGATGTCGTCGGGAAGCGTGATGACCTCATAGGTGGAGGCCAGCACGAACTCGCCGGGGTGCAGGATGAAGGCCTCGTCCCCCTCGGGCTCCACGAGCCGGGTGAGGTCGCTCTGCTCCGTGGCGGGGTCGATGTGGGGGTACCGGTGGTTCTCGAACACCCGGAAGAAGCGGTCCAGCCGTACGTCGATGCTGGACGGCTGCACCATGTCGGGGTCGTAAGGATCGATCCGGACCCGGCCGGCGTCGATCTCGGTCCGGATGTCCTTGTCAGAGAGAAGCACGGGTCGAAGGGTACGCGGACGGGCTGGGCCCGGCCCAATCGGACCGGGCCCACCCCTTATCGCTACGAGCTATCGCTACGAGCGCCTTATCGCTACGAGCGGTCGTCCCGCCCCTGCCGCCCCCTGCGGCCGGCTGATGTGCGGCCGGCCGACGGGACCGCGCCCCGGGGCGGCTGCCGGCTGTCAGGCGCGGCGCCACTCCGGGCCGGCCGCGGCGGCCGGCGCCGGCACGGCGACCGGTACCGGCACCGAGTGACGCAACCGGGCGCACCGGGGACAGCGCAGAAGCCGTCCGGGGCCGAGCCGGTCGGTACCGAGGTTCTGCAGCGGGAACGACGCGGTGCTGAAAACGTGCCCTTCGGCACAACGAACGACGGTGCGCTCCATCGAGTCCCTTCCCCAAAGAACGTGCAAGACAAAAGCCACATTAGGGGATGGTCCGGACGCCTCCGCACGCGGCACTCCGGCCCCCACGGTACGCCTCAACTGCCATACCCCACACCCGCATCCCCGTCCGGGCGACAACGCCGGAACACCCTCGACGCGGGCCTGCCACGACACTCCGGACCCTGCCGGAACACACCCCGACAGAGGCCCCGACAGACACCCCGGCAGCCCCCGACAAGACACCCCGCGGGCGCCCCGCGGGGTGCCCCACGGGCGCCCCACGGGCGCCCCACGGGCGCCCCACGGGCGCCCCACGGGCGCCCCACGGGTGCCCCACAGTCTCGCTCCGGAGACGCTCCGGAGGCGGACCCGAGACGGGCGCGAGACGGGCCGACACAAGCCCCGGCGCGAGCCCGGGCGGCGGATCGGAACGCGGCTCACAGGCGGACCCGGGACACCCGGAGACGGATCGGAAGACGCTCCGGACGCGGGCCCGAACAGGCACCGTACAACCCGCCGCACACTCCGGCTCGACACCCCCGGGACAGCCACCCCGACGCGCCTTGCGGAGGGACGCGCGCACCCGGTCACGAGTCCGGACGGACGGGAGACCCCACGACGCATCAGGTCAACCACGGTGCTCACGACGGATGGACGGATACACCACGGGCCAGCGATGGGGTACAGTGTGCAACGGTGAGACGCCGTAACGGCGATCTTTCGCGGGTGTAGTTTAATGGTAGAACATGAGCTTCCCAAGCTCAGAGCGCGAGTTCGATTCTCGTCACCCGCTCTTCCATGAACCCCCAGGTCATCGACCTGGGGGTTCATCGTTGTCTAGACCTCTCGGAGGCTGTCGTGCCCTCCACGTGCCTCATCTCGCACGAATGCCCTGCTCGGAGGGCACGCGGCGCACCATCTCGCACCGCCTGCGCCAGAGTGCCTGCCGAGAGGATCGCCGCTTGTCTTGGGAATCGCCCCATACGCGGCCGACCGCGTGGCTAGCGTGTGGCCTCATGACCGACGCCGCACGCTCCGGGGCGGACCTCCTGACGCATCTGAACCGTCTGGAGTTACGTTTCGACTCGTCCGCTTCCCTGGTCGCATCCGATGCCCACGACGATCCCGCAACACTGGAATGGCGCTGCCGCGCCGTCCTGCCCCTGTGGGAGCCGGACGACGACGAGGCCGAGGCCGACAACGCGCGGCTCCTGGCCCCTGGCGTATCGCTGGCCCAGTCGTCCCAGGGTGAGCGCCAGGAGGTGACGATCCTCGCTATGTCCGGCCTGACGCTGGACCTGTGGCGCATCGTGAACATCTACGAGTCGCTGGACTCGCGCGACGCCGACTACGAGCACTTCGCACCGCTCTTCGACAAGTCGGGGGATCTCGGCCTGCACTCCGATCTGGAGGAGTGCCTGGTGAGCGGTGACCAGGTCGTCATCATCAACCGAGTGCGGATCGCGCTGGCTTGGCGTGGGCTGGGCGGGGTCGGCCGGCTGCTGATCAGCCACCTGCTCCGCTGGGTGGCCGGCCAAGCGGCGCTCGTGGCGACACATCCGTACCCGATCGACGTCCCGGTCCCCGAGCGCGATGACATGGCGCGGGAGGCACGGGAAATGGCCGTAGTCCAACGCACTTGGCGTTCCTTGGGCTTCGAGCCGTTCCGTGAGGGCGTATGGGTGATGCAGCCACATCTAAGCGCCCACAGTGAAGCCGTCGAGCGCCTGGAGACCGCGTTCGCCCCTCACCTATGAGGCCATTTCCCTGAGAGCATCGGACGAGAGGATTTCCAGTACCGCGATGCGCCAATTCACGAACCACAGGGCTCAGCGCACACTCAGCGTCCTGCGCTCCTTCTATGTGGAGACGCTGAACTACTCCGGAACGCACCCGGAGGCGACGCTTGCCGACTTCGAGGAGCATCTGCGTCAGCGGGTCGATGCGCTAGAGGCGGAACTGGAGGCGGGTGAACGAGCGGCCCAGACAACTGTCGTCACCAAGGTGCTGTCAGGCCCCCTCGCCGATCCCGAACGCCAGCATGCCTTCCGTCGACAGCAAGAGTCGGAACCGCCGGCGACAGGGCCGGAGCGGGAAGCCTGGTGGGATCAGCGCCGAAAGGTGCTCGCCGAAATCAAGGCGCAGGGGGTCGCCGAAGCCCTCGATTGGGAGTGCCGCGACTGCGACGCCGCCATTGGGGTGGCCTGCCGTACGGCCGGTGGCAGACCCAAGAAAGAGCCGCACTTCCTCCGTGCCACCGACGCCAAGCAGCCTTACCTCCGTGCGTACGGGCTGTAGCGACCATCAGGCCGGAGGCCGGGAAGGAAATCGGCGTCCCGACCTCCGGCCTTCACGCTTCCCGTGCAGCGGACGGTGGTTCGGGAGCAGTACGAGCTGCAATGGCCGCACCTCCCGACGCACGCCCGTCCGCCGTCGAGCTCGTGCGGCTTATCACCGAGACCCGCCTCTGACCTGGACGATCCTGGAGCACGGCCGCAGTACGTGCCATGTCGATGGCGCTGTCCCCGCACACCTTGGTGGTGCGGGGACAGCCCCGCCTCAAGTTCTGCGTGGAGAACCTTGCGATCCGCGCCACTTCAGTGCGAGGGAACGTTCCTCCGCAGACGCAAATGCGAGTGTCAACGCACGACAGAGAGTTGCGGCCTACGGGAGGCGGCCGCACTACGGGCACCACCGCGCCCACCCTCCTGGGCCATGACCACCAGACCGAAGATCAAGTCGCTGAGGTCCACGGCTCGCAGATCGAGATCGCGGGCGACTTCCGAAAGTGACGTGCCTTCCGCTCGGAGGGCAGCGAAGACCTTGCCCAGCACCTGGGAGGTCTCGCGCGTGAGTGTGCTCTGGGGTTCCGACTTCCGGTAGCCCATACGACTGAGCTCGACGCAGTGCGTGCGGTACTGCCATTCGGTGGTGAGGTTGAGTTCGTGCAGGCGGTGAGCGAGTGCCATGGCGGCGACTTTCCAGCGGCGTTTGGCCTGCAGTATCCAGCTGGTGCTCGGATTGCGAGGGGCGTGTGCCAAGACGTCCGCGGCCGGCATAAGCAGGGCGGCAGCGAAGCGGTGCGCCTCCCCTTCGGCCTGGGGCCCATGGGGGACCTGCTCCTCACCATGCAGAACCAGGTGCCCAAGCTCGTGCGCGGCGTCGAAACGTCCGCGCTCGGCAGTCTTATCTGTGTTCAGCAGCCCGAACGGGATGCCGCGGTCCCAGAAGGAAAAGGCGTCCACTTCCGGGCAGTCCCTGGACAGAGAGAACACGCGTACGCCATGCGCTTCGAGCAGGTGAACCATGTTGGGGATCGGGGTGACTCCCAATCCCCATCGCGTGCGAACCAGCTCGGCCGCGCGCTCGGCAGGACAGTTCTCGGCGCCAGCCTCGCCTGGAAACACCGGTTCGTTGTCGCTGCCGAGACGACTGAACGACGTCAAGGACGGAAGGTCTGGCGCCGGCAGCTTGAAGCGAGCCCGGATCCAGTCCTGCAAGATGCGAGCGAGACGACCACTGCTTAGGGCGATGTCCCGTTGTGAGGCCGTCATCTTGCTCAGCGCCCTGAAGCTGACCGACTCGACAGGCAGGTCGGCAACCTCTTCAGCGACGAAGAAGGACTCCGGGAACTCCAGAGCCTCAGCAAGGCTGGCCAGGGAGGCCGGGGGAGGGTAGGCCCGGCCGTTCTCATAGTCGGACAACCGGCGAGCGGTGAGTCCGACCATCTGGGCGAGACGGGTGACGGTGAGCCCGCGGCGCTTGCGCGCCAGGACGAGCCGGGATGCGGTGGTCATGGGAGTGCCAATGGGTGGTGGGGTGGACGATCAGCCCAGACGCTCGATCGGGATGTCGATGCCGCCTTCGCCGTCGTCGCCGTTCGGGAACGGGTTGAAGCCCTCGAAGTCGATGTAGGGGAAGATGATCCGCTCGTGCCAGCTGTCGATCTTGCCACGACTCCCCGGGTTGGTCGGCAGCGACAGCTCGTAATAGAGCCTCGTGCCCGTCAGGGTGTTCACGTGCTGGTACAGGAGGAACCAGGTCGGGATTCCCTCTGCAACTCCCTGGGACTCGGCTTCAGCCTCATAGCCAGGGAACACCAGCTGCCGGTTGGTCTCAACCCGGCGGATGACCGCCGTGCCCTTCGAGTAGCGGGTGGCAGGGGTGAGCGCGGCGTAGCCAGTGGCCTTGTTGCCGCTGGAGGCGGTGATGGCGAAGTCCTCCCCCGGCGACAGCAGGAGCGGGACATTCTGAGGGCTCACACTGCGCCACCCGTCAGGGATGTACGCCTCACGCAGGAAACGGATGGTCCTGCCCCAGAAGATGTTGCCCGGGAGCGAGACAGGGTCGAGGGGCGTACAGAAGTTGCGTTCCGCCTCGGCGCGCCGCAGCACGTTCTCGATGGTTTCGGTCGAGAGCCCCAGGTCGGCGAGACGATTCTGACCGCGCGAGTCCTCTACGTGCATGACTGCCATATTCAGCCCCTGACCACAGAGTGCGATTTCCGGAAATCCTCCCTCACTCGAGGGAGGAAATCAAGAAGCGCTGCTGGTCAGTCGACTATCAGAGTCCGACCGTCCCCGGTCAGAGCTGGTCGTGAACCGTCCGACCGGGGACGTCGTGGAGGATCTCAGTCGAACTCAATGCCCGTCGCACGTCCGCGCAGCTCACGGACCCGCTCGTCGATCCCTCCGGCGACCTCCTGCTGGCGGGCGTCGTCGGAGTGCTGGTAGATCATCGCGGCCTTCTCCGAGGACTGGCCGGCGCGGACCATCGTGTCCTTGAGCGTGGCGCCAGACTGGGTGGAGAGAGTGTGGCCGGTGTGCCGGAGGTCGTAGAAGCGGAAGCCCTTCGGCAGGCCGACGGCCGCGCGCGCCTTCGCCCACTTCCGGCCGAAGGTGGTCCGCCGGAACGGCGCTCCCCTCTCCCTCACGAACAGCAGGCCGTCGGGCTCCTTCTCCGCGAACCAGTCCAGGTGCCGCTTCACTTCCATGAAGAGGAAGGGCGGCAGGTGGATGGTGCGCACACCTGCGGAGAACTTCGTGTCGCCCTCGGCTCGGCGGCCCGTGTTCAGCTCCGGAGCGGCCTCGGTGACCCGCACCGCGAGCGGGTCGAAAGTGACCGAGGTCCGGCGAAGGGCCGCCAGTTCCTCCGGGCGCATGGGGCCGTAGGCGCCGAGGCACACCATCAGCCGCCAGCGGATCCCGATGGCCTCGGCGAGAGCGTCGACCTGGTCGACCGTGGCCGTCGAGCGTTCCTTCGCCTTCTCGCTACCCGCGCCCCGGACCCGGCACGGGTTGCGGCGGATCAACTCGTCGTCCGCCGCCGTCTCCATGATCGCCTTGAGGAGGCGGTAGGACTTGGGATCAGCTCGCCGTTCCTTTTCCCACCGATCTCCTATGTCAACGCATTCGCCCCTGTTGTCAGTGGTGCCCCTTAGCGTGGTGGTACGAGTGGGTGAGTCGAAAGGCCATGTGATGAGCGCGAGTTACTACCGCAAACAGCTGGACCAGAAGCAGAAGGCGCGGGCCGCTGCGGGCAAAAAGGTCGGCGAGTACCGGAAGAAGGAGGCCGACAAGCGAGCCGCCGCCGCGAAAGCCCAGGCCGCCGCTACGAAGGCGTCCAGCCAGTCCACTCGAAACAGCAAGCTACGGGAGGCGGAGCGTGGGAGGACGCGGCCAACGCCGCCGCCCGCGATGCGGCTTCGTGGAGCGGGAAGGCGGCCCGGTTCGGGAAGGAGGCTGCGGACCTCCAGGTGAAGCTGGCCAAGGCAGAGCAAGCGGAGCGGGAGCGGGAGCGGAAGGAGAGCGAGCGCAAAGCGGCTGCCGAGCGGAAGAAGACCAACAGCCGCCTGTCCCTGACCGAGGAACGCGTCGAGAGTGTGATCCGACAGCTTCGGGAACCCAAGAAAGAGAAGCTGCGCGTTCTCATGCTCGGCGCCGCCTCGGGCGGCGACCTTCGCGTGAACCGCGAGCAAGAGCGCATCCGTTCGGCGGTGGAGAGGTCGCTTCACCGTGACCTCGTAGAACTGGACGTCCATCCCGCCGCGACCATCGAGCACCTCCTCGACGGCCTCACGAGGTTCCGGCCCCACGTCGTACACTTCTCCGGCCACAGCGACAAGGACCTGATCGTTTTCGAGCAGGACCTCGACGAACCTCACGAGGGAGCGATCGTCTCCGCCCGCGCGTTCTCCAGCGCCATCAAGGCGGTCGACGAGCCTCCGTTGCTGGTGCTTTTGAACTCTTGTCACTCCGCGGCTCAGGGAAAGCACCTTGTCGAGACGGTCCCGTTCACGATCGGCATGACCGATGAGATCGACGACACCGATGCCATCAACTACGCCGCGCGCTTCTACACGAGCGTGGCCGACGGCCAGTCGATCCAAGCAGCCCACATGACGGGCCGGGCGATCATGGAGATGATGGGATCGCCTGATCACGAGCTGCCCGTCCTCACCTGCGCATCGGACGTCGACCCGAGCAAGGCGTTCCTGGTTCAGCCACCACCTTGACCCCTAAGCTACGGCAACCCACTCAAACCTGAGCGCAGGCTGCCTCCTTCACGCCATCATCCTGCTATGGCAGTTACACCCAACCAGCAGACCGACCTTCGCAAGGTCTTCTACCAATGCAGGCTCGGCCGCGACGACCTTGAGCGCATGTTCAACATGGCATGCGAGGGAATTGAATCGCCGACAGTAAAAGTCTCGACAGTCTCCGGAAATACGCGATTCTGGGAGGAAAATCTCCCTAGCCTAGTTACCGCAGTTCAGTCACAATCGGCAGAATCCGGCGACGAGTGGACGAACCTGAATCTGGAAGCCGAGAACCCGGGGAGAGAAAGGGTTGTCTCGATAACGATTGACACCGACAGGACCGAGTACAACGTATCGGGATCCGATGCCGTCTGGGCCTACGGCCAGTCAGCGAGAATCGAAAAGTTCCTCAGCCAGAGGGGGGCGGTCACAAATTCACCTAAATACGAGGCCAAGATTTCAGCTGGATTCATCTTCGTGTTCTCGATAATTGGCGCCTTCTTCCTCATGGCCGACGACGGGCCCGACACAGTATCCGAATGCCTCAGCCGAGCGAAAAAGATCCGAGAAGACGCCCCGACTGTCAACGCAATATTCGCCACCCTGATGGCACTGGGTCTCGCGGGTGCCATCATCCCCCTACTGAAGCGGAGGGCACTCCGGGCACGCCTGAAAGTAAATTCCAATATTTCGCCCGGCGGATGGTGGTTCCACCTATCCGCTGCAGAAAAGATCGCAGCAATCGGCATCCCCATCGCCATAGTGGCCGCCGTTGGCGCCGCAATGTCAGGGTTCAGTGACGTATTCGGAAAGTAAAGTAGGGGCCCCGAAAGACCCCTACCCCTGGCCGCGATTAACTCTTGATCTTCACGATCATGAGAATGATCGCAAAGACCAGCAGAGAAATCGGTTCCATCGTGGACTCCCTCAAGTCATGCCCCTCGGGGCGGTGTATGCAGGGAGCCCGCGCTGTTGCCAGTAGGGAGAGTATGCCTCGCACTGGCACACACTGTCCCTGTTTCACAGCGAGAAGGCCGGAAGATTCAAGCCAGTCTGTCGACACCTTCTAGCCCGCTTCTATGTCCCAGCGCCGCTGGCGGTACCGGTGAGCAGCTCAGATCAACCGAGCCGCATACGCGAAGCATGCGACTTCACTCAGACCGCCGTCGCAGCTTTCGGCAGCAAGACGTACGCCATCGACTGTGTCGACGGCACCGTCGGGGTGCACGCGTCATGACGAGGGGAGCCTTGAAGCTGGAAGTGCCCCGAGCGTGCCCCTCAGGGTGGTGAACAGCGGTCAACACGGGTGCCTGCAAGTCGGCGAACGCCATGACCAAGGCGGCCGTTTCCGCAGGTCAGAGGCCGTGTCGACGCTCCGAGCGTCGGTGATTCCCAAGCTCAGAGCGCGAGTTCGATTCTCGTCACCCGCTCCATGCGAAAGCCCCAGGTCAGCAGCCCTGGGGCTTTGCTCTTTAGCCTTGGGGCTTTCTTCATTGACCAGGCCGTTTTCGAGCGGCGTACCACGCGCGCGCCATAACGCACCGAGCACCGCACCGAGTTGGCGCGGGCAAGTCCGTTCCAAGTGAGTTGACCGGCCGTCACCTCATGCCGCGAGACATGCCTTCTGTGGGGTGCGCCGTGCCGCACGGAGCCGCCAGGAGCACACCTCGATGGAGTCGTCCCTGCTTCGCGAGCGACCAGGCCCCGGCTCCAGCGCATCGGCGGAAGGGCCGGGCCCGGCTGCTGCGACGGCTCCGGAGGTCGGTGCGATCCTTGGAGCAGGAGCCTCTGACGCGTCCGGAAGCCCAGCGCGGCGGACACGTCCGGTATTGCCTCTCACGGACGATGGTGCAGTCCCCATGGATACCTCTGACAGCGCAGGTGCAGTCGGCCGCAGCCCGGGGCCCTCCGACGAGTGGTGGCATGCGAACCCGCCCATGCTGGAGCGGATCCTCGCCCTTTCGCCGGCGGGTATGGCCGTGCTGGACCGGGATCTGCGCTTCGTCTGGGTCAACGAGGCTCTGGAGCGCCTCGGGGGCCTTTCCCGTGACCAGCGGTTGGGCAAGCGCCTGCGGGACGTGCTGCCCCTGTTGGACCTCAGGCTGGATGCCGAGGGGATCGAGGCGCTCACGCGGGAGGTGCTCGAGACCGGCCGGCCCCTGGTCGATCACCTGCTGCGAGGCGGGACGAAGGCACACCCCCATCGGCCGCTCGCCTACTCGCTGTCCGTCTTCCGGCTCCACAGCGCCACGAACCGGGTACTGGGCGTGTCCTTCATCGTCCTCGACGTCACCGACCGCTGGCGGGCTCGGGAGCGGCTCGCTCTGCTGAACGAGGTCGGAGCGCAGACCGGCAGCACCCTGGACGTCATGGACACCGCGCAGACCCTGGCCGATATCAGCGTGCCCCGGCTGGCCGACTTCGTCGCCGTCGACCTGATGGAATCGGTGATACGCGGCGACGCACCCCGTCCTGGGGCTCACCTCCATGCGCCACAGATGCGCCGCGCGGGCCAGCAGTCGATCCACGAAGGGGTCCCCGAGTCGGTCGCGGCGACCGGGCAGGCCGTCGACTTCCACCCTCAGTCACCCGAGATGCAGTGCATGCTCGACGGGCGCTCCCGCCTGGAAGCCATGCCGGGTGCCTCGACCATGAGCTGGTTCGCAACCGACCCGGCCCGAGCCGCGAAGATCCAGGAATTCGGCCTCTGCTCCCTGATACTCGTCCCGATCCTCGCCCTCGGCGATGTTCTGGGCGTCGTCAGATTCATCCGCTGGCAGCTGCGCGACCCCTTCGAGCAGGACGACCTGCTCCTCGCGGAAGAAGTCGTGGCCCGCGCGGCGGTGAGCATCGACAACGCCCGCCGCTACACCCGACAGCACAGCACCGCGCTGGCCCTGCAGCGCAGCCTGCTCCCGCGCAGTCTCACCGGCGGCAGCACTCTCGACGTCGCCTGGCGGTACCTGCCCGCCCATGCCTCCGATGGTGCGGGCGGCGACTGGTGCGACGTGATCCCCCTGTCCGGGGCCCGGGTGGCCATGGTCGTCGGAGACGTCGTGGGCCACGGGATCGATGCCGCAGCCACCATGGGACGGCTTCGCACCACCGTTCGCACCCTGGCGGACATGGACCTCCCTCCGGACGAGTTGCTGGCCCACCTCGACGACCTGGTACTGCGTCTGATCGACGAGGAACAGACCGCCGACCCGTCAGGGGCCCCCGCCGCGCTCGGCGCCACCTGCCTGTACGCCGTATACGACCCGGCCACACGTACGTGCACCATGTCCCGCGCCGGCCACCCCCCTGCCGCGGTCATCGCCCCGGACGGCTCGGTGGCCTTCCCCGACCTGCCCGCCGGGCCTCCGCTCGGCCTGGGCTCCCTGCCCTTCGAATCCGCCGAATTCGACCTCGCCGACAGCAGCGTCCTCGCCCTGTACACCGACGGCCTGATAGAGACCCGCGACCAGGACATGGAGCTGGGCCTCACCCGGCTGCGCAGCGCGCTGGCCTCACCCCGGGCGCGGCTCGACGACCTCTGCGGAACCGTCCTGAGCGACGTGCTCACCGGCCGCCCCGACGACGACGTCGCACTGCTCATCGCCCGCACCCACGCCCTCAGCGAGGACCGGGTGGCCACCTGGGACCTGACGTCCGACCCGACGGTCGTCGCGGACGCCCGCACCCTGACCGCGGACCGCCTCACCGCCTGGGGACTGGACGGTCTGATCTTCACCTTCGAGCTGATCGTCAGCGAACTCGTCACCAACGCCATCCGCTACGGCAACGGACCCATCCGGCTGCGCCTGATCCGGCAGGATGCGCTCATCTGTGAAGTCTCCGACGTCAGCAGCAGCTCACCCCGCATGCGCCACGCACGGACCACCGACGAGGGCGGCCGCGGCCTGTTCCTCGTAGCGCAGCTGGCCCGCCGCTGGGGCACCCGGTACACGACCGACGGCAAGATCGTCTGGGCTGAGGAACACCTCCCGGAGAACGGCGCTGAGCACCGGACGGCCTGACCTTCCACCGCACCCGGCCACCTGGCACCGCCGCGGCCCACGCTCCGGCAAGGCCCAACTCCTCGGCCCGGACCTGCGCTTTGCGTGCGCACCTCCGCCGAGGACCGCTTCCCTCGTCCCTATGGCTAGGCTGATCGGGATTCCAGGGACAGGGCGGAGCCGGCAGGAGGCAACGAGTGCGGGCAGTTGAGCCTCCGGCGATACGAGTGCCGGTCGGCAAAGACTCCGACCGCTGGACCAGTCGAACGAACTGCCGCCGGGTGCTGCTTGTTGCGCACAACGTGACCTCTGCCGGGCGTCTGCTCGACGTGGTCCCCCTGTTCCACGATGACTTCCGGGTGCAACTACTGGTCACGTCGACGGAATCGTCCGCATTCCAAGGCGGTCTGGACGAGCTGTTCACCGAGCTGGGCCTGCCCGTGCTGCCCTGGAATCAAGCGCTGAGGACACCAGTGGACCTGGCGGTTTCCGCGAGCTTCGGAGGGCAACTCCATGCCCTGCAGGGCAAATTGACTGTATTGTCACATGGAGTTGGATACACTAAGAAACTAGGAAAGCCGGGAGCCGGGAGCCGGGAGCCGGGAGCCGGGAGCCGGGAGCCGGGAGCCGGGAGCCGGGAGCCGGGAGCCGGGAGCCGGGAGCCGACCTTCGGCCTGTCCCCGGACTGGTTGCTGACGGACGGCGAACCGTTCATGGATGGGCTTGTGCTGTCGCATCCGGAGCAACTGGAGCGGTTGCGACGCGTTTGCCCCGAGGCCGAGACGGCCGCCGTACTCGCCGGCGATCCCTGCTTCGACCGCATGCTGGCCGCGCGCCCTTATCGGGAGCGATTCCGGCGCGCTCTGGGGGTTCGCCGCGGCCAGCGCCTCGTCGTCCTGAACTCCACGTGGAATCCGGAGGGTCTCTTCGGGAACGGCGGTGACCGAGACGTTCTGCCGAGCTTGTTGCCTCGGCTCGCCGCCGAGCTGCCGACCGACGACTACCGGCTCGCAGCCATCCTGCATCCGAACATCTGGTACGGGCACGGCCCCGGCCAGATCCGCGCGTGGCTGGACCGAGCACGCCGCAGTGGACTGGCCCTGATCGATCCGGTGCACGCGTGGCGCCAGGCCCTCTTGGCGGCGGACGTGGTGCTGGGGGACTTCGGGGCGGTCACCTACTATGCCGCAGCGCTGGGAACCCCTGTGCTGCTGGCCGCCTCCGGGGAGGCGCGGCTGGATCCTGACGCACCGCTCGCCGCCTTCGTCCGGGATGCCCCTCGGCTCGACCCGCACGGTGCTTTGTGCGATCAGCTCACGGAACTGCTGGCGCGTCACCGGCCGCTCACCGGGCCCGCACAGTTCACCACCTCGGCCCCAGGCGCTTCGGCGGAGCTGCTGCGGCGGCACTTCTATGGGCTGATGGCACTCCCCGAGCCCGCGGCTGCCGCTCTGCTGGAACCGCTGCCCTTGCCCCAGTACGATCCGCCACGGCGTACGAATCCGCTGGATGTCCGCACCCGTGTCCGCGGCGTGGATGTCGTGGTCGAGCGATCCACGGGGCATCCCTACGACGCTGCCGGCGAGACGCACCGCGCCGTGCACGAGGACACTCTCGATCCCGGCGACCTGGCAACGGCCGACGTCATCTGGCGTGACGGAGCCCCGGGCGACCCGCGCTTGGGGCCCCTGGACGACTGGGCCGCGGAAGTGCTGCACCGTCACCCGCACTGCTCCCTCGCTGCGTACGTCAGCGGTCCGGACCACTGCACGGTGCGCGCCCGTGGCCTCGGCGTTGTGCGACTGTCGGCGGGTCCGGCGGCGGACGCCGACCCGGCGGTGTACGCCTCGGCGCTGCACGCGTGGTTGACGCACGGCGGTGAGGTGCCTCGTGGCGGGACGACCCTTCGGGTCCACGTGGCCGACAGCGTTCATCCGGTGGTGTGCACCAGGTGAGGACTGCTACTGCGCGGCTTCGCATCGCCGCCGGAGGCGAGCGAGGTACTCCAGGTGCGGAGTCGCCCCCTCCGGTGTGAGCAGGCGTTCGGCCTCCGTGATCCTGGCAAGCGCCGCGGCGTCGTCGCCTGCGTCGTGCAGGGTCTCGGCGAGGTCGGTGAGGACGCGCCCCTGGTTGTACGCCTCGCCCTGTTCCACGAAGAAGTCCAGCGCCCTCTCCAGGTGGGTGCAGGATTCCTCCGATCGTCCCAGGCCGCGGAGGGCACGTCCCTGGTGGCGCGTGGCGAGGGCGAGCGCGCGTGGCAGGTCCTTCGCGTCATCCTGCTCGGCGGAGATCCGTCGGTACAGGTCTTCCGCTTCGACGAACCGCTCGTAGGCCGCCGCGTACTGCCACCGGCTCAGCATGTGCAGACCCAGCAGTTCCACGGACGACGCTTCGCCCCGCAGGTGGCCTGCCGCACGCTCGCCTGCGACGGCCAGGTGCGCCTCACGTTCGGCCTCTTCCCATCGCCGCAATTCGCCCAGGCAGTGACCGAGTTGGAAGTGGAGTGCGGCTGCCATGCGGGAATCCGGGTCGGACTCGTCGGCGCACCGGGCCGCGATCTGCAGAGCAGGCAGCACCTCGTCCCAGTATCCGGACTTCAGCTGAAGCGGCCACAGCGCGCGGGCCAGCCGTAGTGCCGTGTCGAGGTGCCCGTATTCCTGGGCCACGGAGACGGCCCGCATCACATTCGTGGCCTCGGCCCGCAAGGCAGCCATGCCCGCGGCTTCGTCGCGGTACGGCGTGCCCTTCGCCGGACAGGGCTCGACCCGCCAGCTTCGCGGCAGCGCGGCATGTGCCGCATGCAGTGCTCGGTTCAGCAGGAAGTCGAGGGCCCGGGAGACGGCCGCGGCACACTCCGCGATTCCGTGCTCGAGACCGGCGGCGTCCGCCAGGAGGCGTCGGACCTCGGGGCGGAAGCGGTAACGACCGTCATGCAGGGGCTCCACGAGCTGCGTTTCCGCCGCTTCGGACAGCATCCGCTCGGCTTCCTCGGGGGCGACGGCCGCGGCAGCCCCGGCCAGGTCGGCGTCGAACGCGGGCCAGCCGGCCACCGCGGTCAACCGGCACAACCGTGCCGTCCCGGGGTCGAGTCCGCGGCACGTGGCCTGGGCCATGCCGTGCACCGGGGAGCGCCCCGGGGCACCATCCGCCGGTTCCGGGAGCGACGGTTCCTCGGTCAGCAGACGCATGGCCGCCACTTTCAGAGCGAAGGCGTTGCCCGCGCAGTGGCCCAGCAGTCCGGGCAGGTGCGGCTTGGCGAGAGCGACCTTCTCCGGGCCGGCGACCTTCCTCAGCATCTTCACCGCGTCCCGGTCCGTGAGCCGGGGTACCGCGATGCGCTCCGCTTCCAGTCCGAAGGCCGGTCCGGACGCGATGACCAGGAGAAAGACCTCTGGGGTGGCGGGGATGAGGTTGCGGACCTGCGCGACGGACGAGGCATGGTCGATCACCACCAGCGCCTTTCGGCCCGCTGTCAGCCGCCGGTAGAGCTCCTCCCGCCCGGCCTCCGTGGGCGGAATGCCCTCCCGCTCGACCCCCATCCTCAGCAACAAGCGCAGCAGGACGGCCGACGGTCCGGGTCCGTTCTCCGCGGCTGCGTCGCGGAGGTCGACGTAGAACTGTCCGTCGGGGTAGCGGGCGAGCTGGCCGGCACCCCAGTGCAGACCTACTGCGGTGGTTCCGATTCCGGGCGGCCCGTACAGGAGGGCAGCCCGTGGCCGGCCCTCTGCCGACCGGACCGCCTCTCGTGTCAGCTGCTTCAGTACCCGACGGCGATCGGTGAAGTTTCTGGTGGCAGGCGGCAGTCCTGCCCCCAGGGGCAGAAGCAGCGCGGGTTCCGGCATGCTCCTCAGGAGTTGGGCCCACTCGTCATTCTGCTGCCGGTCCTGGCCGAGTCTCGCGTGCAGCTCCCGAGCCAAGGCCTCCCACCCCACCGGGGTGGACGGCGAAGGCGTCTCACGCCCCAGAGTGCGTCTCACCAACGCGCCCGTCGACACCAGCGCCTGCTTGCCCATCTCCCCCGCGGCACCATTTCCCACTGCGGTGAGGAACGCGGTGAGCGCCCCCACCGTCACGATCTCGATCACGCCAGTCCCTCCCCTGGTACCGTGCTGCGACCCTCGCCGGACTGTATCCCCCCGCCGAAGAGCCGTGGAAGAAGCGGCAGTCACCGGCAGGCGGACCCCGGAGCGTGCCTCACGCCCATTCCAGCCGCACAGGGAACGACAGAAGGACGTGCGTGCGGCCCAAGGCAGCGCGAACTCGGGTACAGGGTGGGCAGCGGCCGGTTGGCAACCGGTTGGCGGCGGTGGCCGACGCATCGGATCGCGAACCGAGGCCCGAACTGAGGCCACTGATGCCTTCGCGTAAGCCGCTGGAGTCGTCCTGATTGATCGGCAGCATCGACAGACCGCCAAAGGTTGCGCGACTTCCCTCCTGTTAGAGAGCCGTTAATTCACCGAGCGATTGCCGAACCTGGTGATATATAGGCCGACCGGTTTACCCGCCGTTCCCACCCCGATCGCGGCAACGGCACTTCCGCACCCTCGGCGGGGATGAACAAATACGCGGCCCGAACCCCGTGATCTTGATCTCATGGCGGCCGCGATTCCCCTGTGGCAGGATTGCCGCACGCATTCACCTCCGAGTTGACTCCTCTGAGGTGCCTGCAGGTCAAGGGGAGTGCACTTTCGAGCACTGACCAAAGGTGCCACCCGTAGCGGCAATGACGCACCGCTGCGGTTCGTACTCAAGGGGGAAATCGGTGGGGCGACACAGTCCCATAAACAGCCTCATGACGCTTGACGGCGATCATGCTTGGGCGCTTCATGGGCGGCAATAGAGCCCTTCAGCCCAACGAGCTGCCGTAGACAGCCCCCAGGGCATGTCATCGATACCCCCTGATGAGCCACGTCTGCACCACCCGTCCCGCCCTGCCGCGGGGCTTCGGCTCGCGGCCGAGCGCCCGGTCGGGGCCATGCGGTGTCCGCAGGCTCAGTGATGCCGCGAGGCTGTGTTCACAGAAGTGATCCGTGATCGGTCCACCGATGAGTCGGGTCCGGCCAACCGAGGAATAGTCATGAATGATCCGCGCTCATCGTCCGGCCTGGTGATCGGCCTTTGTGTCTTCAACGCCGGCATCAGCACCCTTGCTGCCATCTTGACGTGGCAGGACGGGCCGAGCCCTTGGGTGGCTGCATCCCTGGTAGCGCTCGTTCTCCTCTTCATCGTCCTCCGCAACAGCAGGAGTTCGTAGTCGGGCCCTCGCCAAAAGAATTGGGCTCGCCGAGGCAAAGGAAAGTTTCGTGAAACTCTCTTACCGCATCGCGTCTGCCGCACTGGTCGGTTTGACACTCGTCGGGACTGCGGCCGCGCAGGTGCAGGCCGTTGCTCCTGTCAGGGCCGTCGCCGAATCAGAGAACGCCTCCCCGGAAATGGAGGCGTTCAAGAACAAGCTGGAGACCTTGACGAAGGAGTCTACGGTTCTGGAAGGAGTCGATGCACAGAAGTGGCTCAAGCAGTTCAACGCCGACCTGGGCAGGAACACCATCGGCGCCCACCTGGACACCGGCTCCTCGCTCACTCCCGGACTTGCTTCGGTATACCGCCTCTCCAACGGCAACACGCAGGTCTCTGTTCCTATTGGTGGACAGGTGCGCGGCGCCAGCATGAACGCCGTCTACTCCTCTTCGGGAGCTCTGGTGGAGACCCTGGAGATGCAACTCACCCACGACAAGCAGACCGGTCACACCCAGGTATGGCGCAATGGCTCGAAGATCGCCGACAAGATCCTGAAGGTGGCAGACCTGCCCAAGGACCTGCCCGCTGACCCGACTGCGCAGGGCTCTTCAGCCGGCAAGCCCGCCATCACCACGAAGGGCTTCAGCTTCTCGAAGTTCAACGACTGCCTTTCCGGTGCGGGCATCTCCGCATGGACTGTGGGGCTCATCAGCGTTGCTTGCGGTGCCGTCTGCGCAGGAACCGCAGGTGCCGGTTGCATTCCCTGCCTCACCGCCGCAGGGGGCGTCGGAGCGGGAACGGTGTGGTTCTGCGTCGGCAAGGCGACCAAGTAACCGACCACGGCCGGAAGCACTCAGTGCCTTGAAATGAACAGGTGCCGCTTGTCCTCAATTGCGGTGAGGGCAAGCGGCACCACCCCCACTGTACCGGCTGTACCGGTGCGGAAGGTCGTTGAAGGACCACGAGGAGTACCTGATGGGCAAGGACAGCACGGGCAGGACGTTCCCCATCCTGAACGGGCAACACGAGCTGACCGTCCTGCGATGCGCCGTGAGCGCGGAGTGGATCGAGGTCGCCTACCGCATCACGCCGCCCCTGCCGGAGCGGTGGCGGGACGCGCCGGACGGTTCGCTCGTGGAGGCCGGCCCGCCGATCTTCCTCTCCGTGGAGGCCGTTGACGACCTCGGAGGGGAGTATCCGGATGGCGGCGGTGCCTTCGGCACCGACCCGGAAGGCCACTTCACCGAAGGCACTGTCTCCGTGCAGCCCGCTCCTCCTGCCACCGCCGAGTCTCTGACGCTCACGCTGACGATTACCTGCGGAGACCAGCAGAGCGACCTTCACCTGGAAATGCCCCTCTGAGGACTGTCCCGGGCAGAGCCCCTGGTGGGGGGGGCACGACGACAGCCACGGCAGCTCACCATGGTCAGGACGTCCGGATACGTTCAGCATCCGGACGTCCTGACGGGCGGCCCCTGAGCCGGTCTTCCGAAGCTTCGGCCGCGACCGTCGCAGGTCCTTCGGGCCTCAAGCGGCCGGGTCCGGTGACGCAGACCGGCGACCACCGGCGAAGGTCCGCGCAGTCCATGGCGCTGCGGCTCGGTGAACCTGCGCGCCATCCACACAGAAAGGTCACAGCCGAGTCGCCGAGTCGCGCTGTGCAGGGTGAACGCCGCCCTCAGGGGAGGATATGTCCTTCGAGTGACCATGCCAGTCCCCTCCACAAGACTCGGCCACTGAAAAATTCGGTGAGGAAGTTGTCACCATCCGGTCGAAGATCCGGCTTGCCGACATGCCGAGATACCGAAGCGTCTACGGAAATTCCGGACGAGTCAGGGGTGGCTGAGCCGCCGTAACCATGGTTTGATCCACGCCAATCGGAATCCGCGCATCCACTTCCGGGTGTCGGACGATTGCCAAGCCGGCCGCCGGCTTGGGCCGGGCCGCTCGACACGGTCCGTGATCACAACAAAAGCGAATGGGAGGGCCTGCCATGCGTAAGGACACCATGCCTCAGACCGAGACTCGCGAGATCCCTGACAGTGAGCTGGACCACGTCTCCGGCGGAATTCTCGGGGCCGACCTTGTGACGGGTGGCGCGGAATCCGCACTGCCCGGCCTGCCCGCTCTGGGTGGCTCGGTTTCCGGCGGCCTGAGCGCTCAGGCAGGCCCGGTCGCCGGACAGGCAGGCTTCTCCGGCGGCCTCGGCGTCTGAGACGCATGCACCAAGTTCTCCTTGGTGCATTCTCACCCCGGCCCTTGCGCATTCCCGGTTTTCATGGGCCTCGGCACTGCTGTGATGCCGTTGCACGCATTCGGGGCCTGGCGTGACGTCGGTCTTCAAGACCCGGTTGTGGTCTTGAAGACCGGCGTTGTCGTTCGGGGGTGAGGAGATGCGGCCGGAGGAGCCCGGGGGAAGTCCCGGTGGAGACGGTGCGGGTGGTGCGGGCGGCCTTCCCAATAGGGAGCAGGCGGCCCCTCTCCGCACCACCTGCCGCCTTGTCCGGCTGCCCAGCGCCCTTTCGCCCGCGCGGCCCGCATCATCCGATCGAGTCCGCCGGCGCCGAGGCGGTCAGCCGATGGGGTTGACGAAGGTGGCCGGGTGGGTGGCGCCCTGCTGGTCGACGAGCGGGCCCCAGGGCCACTTCAGGGTCAGCGCGGTGGTCTCGTTCGGCGGGGTGACGACCGCGAAGGCGGGCTTCCAGGAGCCCTCCTCGTTCTCCTCGGCCATGCCGAGGTTGATCGTGAAGTCGGTGCTGTCCCTGGGCCCCAGGGTGATCGAGCCGTGCTTGGCCGACGAGCGGGCCAGCGACCAGCTCTGACCGCCGTTGCCGGGCTTGAGGTCCACGCCCGGGAAGCCGCCGATCACGCAGGTGCGGCTGCCCTTGTTGGTCAGCACGACGCTGGTGGTCGTCGGGCCGTCCGCGTTCGGGTCCGGGGTCGCGTCCTCGCCCATGGCGAACGACGCCTTCAGGCCGGAGGTGTGGCAGCGCTGGACGCCCGCGCCCGCCCTGCCCGGCCGCTTGCCCGCGGCGCCCGCCTTGGTGTCGACCCCGGCATCGGAGCCCTGGGCACCGGCGCCCGCCCGGGCATCGGAGCCCTGGGCAGCAGAGTCCTGGGCATCGGAGTCCTGGGCATCGTCGGAGGAGCCCACGGGCCGCACGGACTTGGCTGCCGTGTCCGTGTCCGTGCGGCCCGCCGACTTCGCGCCGCCGTCGTCCGATCCGGAGCAGGCCGTCAGGGTGAGGCCGGCGACCGCGGTCAGGGCCGCGGCGGCGACGCGCAGGGTGCGGCGACGAGCAGTACGGACAGTGGTGTTGGAGCTCATGTCGGGTCCCCTGGGGCAGTCGGTGTCGTTGCTTCCTCGGTACGTCACCCACTCTGCTCGGGGCCGCTGTCGCGAAGCTGCCGCTCCCCTAACGTCCGGCTAACCCGGTGTGAGCAGCGGAAGGACGCCCGGGAGAACCCGAAGAGCCAAGCCCGGCCCGCTGGTCGGGAAGCACGGCGCCGCTTGCCGGAACCAGGGGCGTCCGACCGGCCGAGGCCATGTCCACAGGCGTCCCGCTCCCCGCAGCGACCGGAACGGTACGGCCCATGGCACCGGGTCAGGCGCGGATGCGGGCCAGTTCCCTGTCCAGTTCCTCCACGGTGCCGAGCCTGACGCTCTCGTCCTGAACGGAGGGGGCGAGCGTCACTGCCACAGCCGCCTCTCCCACCTGGTCGGCGGTGAGCCAGGACGGGTCGCCGTTCGGGCGGCTGCGGTTGACGATCGGGCCGAGCAGGAGGTTGTTGACGCGGCGCTGTCCGCGCAGGTCGGCGCTCAATGCCTCGCGCATCATCAGGACCGCCGCCGCGTGCATGCTGATGACGCCGGCCCGCGGGTAGGGCTCACGTGCGGCGAATCCGGCGATGAGGGTGTAGCTTCCGGCCGCGTCGAGCCGGGGCACGAAGGCCCGGGCCACGGCGAAGTGCGACGTGGTGGTCTCCACGAAGTGCTGCTGCCAGTCGCTCTCGTCGGTCTGCCACAGGGTCTTGCCCATCCACCACCCGCCGATGGACGGGACGACGTGGTCGACGCGCCCGTGGTCGGCGACGATCCGCTCCGCGAGTTCCGTCGACTCCTCGAAGGTTCCGTATCCGGCGGGGAGCCGGACCAGGCGGTCGCCGAGGCGGGGGCCGATCAGCTCGGCCAGCTCGTCGAGACGTTCCCGGCTCCGGCCGGGCACGACCACGGTGGCGCCGGCGCCGAGGAAGGCGCGGACGATGCCTTCTCCGACGTTGCCCGTGCCGCCGGGGACGACCACGACCCTGCCGTCGAGCGGGGCGTCGTTCCGTGCGTCGGGCGCGAAGGGGGTACTCATGGGCGTTCCTTTCCTCAGGACCGGTTCGCTGTGCCCCGGGGTTGTGGTGACCCCGGTCAGGCGGGCAGGACCGGGTAGTCGGTGTAGCCGCGCTCGTCGCCGCCGTAGAACGTGGTCCGGTCGGGCTCGTTGTACGGACCGCCGGACGCCAGGCGGCGCGGCAGGTCGGGGTTGGCCAGGAACAGCGCGCCGAAGGCGATCATGTCCGCGGTGCCGTCCTCGACCAGGCCGAGGGAGGCGTGGCCGGTGGGCTCGGGGTGGGTGAACGGGTTGAGGACGAACGTGCCGGGCCAGTCCTTGCGCAGACGCTCGGTCAGGCCGCGGTCGAGGCCTTCGAGCACGTGCAGATAGGCCAGGTTCAGCGGGGCGAGACCGGCCACCAGGGCCGTGTAGGTCTCCTCCAGGTCCGCCGGATCCGTCTCGGAGATGTCGTTGAAGGGGGTGCCGGGCGAGATACGGATACCGGTCCGGTCGGCGCCGATGGCCTCCGCGACGGCCGCGGCGGCCTCGACGGCGAAGCGCACCCGGCCCGCCGCGTCGCCTCCCCAGCCGTCGGTGCGCCGGTTGGCGTTGGGGGCGAGGAACTGGTGGATCAGGTAGCCGTTCGCCCCGTGGAGCTCCACCCCGTCGAACCCGGCGGCGATGGCGTTGCGCGCGGCGTCGGCGAAGTCGGCGATCGTCCGCACGATCTCGTCGTGCTCCAGCTCCTTCGGCGTGACGAAGTCCTGGGGGCCCTCGTGGGTGTACACCTGGCCTTGGGCGGCGACAGCGGACGGGCCCACCGGGATCAGGCCGTCGGGCAGCAGGCCGGGGTGGCCGATCCGGCCGGTGTGCATCAGCTGCGCGAAGATCACCCCGCCCTCGCGGTGGACGGCTTCGGTCACCTGCCGCCAGGCGGCGACCTGCTCGTCGGAGTGCAGGCCCGGGGTGTCGGGGTAGCCCTGGCCGACCACCGACGGCTGGACGCCCTCGGTGATGATCAGCCCGGCGCCTGCCCGCTGGGCGTAGTAGGTCGCCATCAGCTCCGTCGCGGTGGCACCCGGCCCGTAGGCGCGGCTGCGGGTCATCGGCGCCATCGCCACGCGGTTGGCGAGACGCTTGCCACCCAGCTCGATCGGGTCGAACGCGGTCGTCATGATCACTCCTTCGTTCAGGGGCGGGAGGCGCCCGGACTGGCGGCTCTCCCTCGGCGTACGGTGCCCAGGGCACCATTACCTGTCCGAACAAGCAAATCGCCCCTGAGCCTTCCCGCCCTCTCGCGTGAACTGCGTCACCCACCACCCCTCTCGCCAGGAAACCCCTGGTCGACTCGCGGCTACTGGCCGCTGAACACAAGGGGACCGCGGGGTGGGGAGGGTCGCTGCCCCGACCTGCGCCCGGCGCACTGCCGGGCGGATCGCTGTCCGGCAAGGTCAAGCGGGGATTGGACGCTTTTGATGATCCGGACAACCAACCCGGGACGCGCACAGCCGACCGCTCCGCCGACAACGGCGCCGGCCACCTTCCAGGTGCCGGTGCCCACCGCCGCCCGGGCGGGGCCGGTCAGCCACGCGATCCTCCGCGTGGCCCGCCTGCAGCGCGTGATCGCCGGGCAGCTCCTGCGCCCCCTGGGCCTCCGCCTCGGCCACATCGCTGACGTGTGAGGGGAGGCGGCGGACTCGCCCCCGGATACGGCCCGCTCCGCCACTGGCATGTGGGGCATGCGGACCCGCCACCCGGATGCCGCCCACTGCACCCCGGTTCACCCCGGTTCACTCCGGGCGATCTCCACCGGAACGGCGCAGGCCGCGCGCGTGACGGTACTCGCGGATGAGGATCTTCAGCATCGTGGAAACGGCGGGCCGGGCGGGAGCCGTCAGGAGACCCGGACCCCTGCCCTCGGCAGCGTGGGCGGTGGCCTCCTCCAGGGCGATCAGGGCCCGCACGAAGGGGCGGTTGGCCGGCGGCAGGAAGCCGGTCACCTCGCGGCTCGCGACCAGGTCGGTGCGGGCCTGCTGGATGAGGCGCCGCAGCAGAGCGCGCACTCCGGGGGTGTCCTGGGCGCGTTCGAGGTCGGTACGGGTCACGCCGTGGTGCGCCAAGGCGTCCTCGGGGAGGGTCATCCGGTCGTCGGCCAGGTCCTCGGCGAGATCGTTGACGAAGTCGAGCCGCTGGCTCCCGTCGATGTAGGTGCGGCAGGCGGCGCGGTAGCCGACAGGTTCGTCACCGGGGACGAGCAGGCAGGCCACCAGCATGAAGGCGGGCAGTGAGTACTCGTCCACGTAGCGCCGGTAGTCCGACTCCGTCGCGAAACCCTTGAATTCGAGGTCGGTGACCGCGGTGCGGAGAAAGTCCGCGACGCGGTCGAGGAGCTGGGGGTGGCGGGCACCGATGTGCAGGACCGGCCGGAGCACGGGGTGGTCGCTGCTGCCGGTGGCCAAGGCCCGGCCCACCTCTTGCTCCCATGCCGCGTAGGCGGCGGCGCGCTGGGGGAGCGGGCCGTGGTCGAGGAGGTTGTCGGTGTGGTGCATGAAGGCGACGACGGCGATCAGGTGGGGAGCCAGGGGACGCGGCAGCAGCAGAAGGGCCGCGGCGTAGGCCGCGCGCTTGTACTGCGCCACCAACGAACGCTGCCGGGTGAAGTCGTCGCGCAGCTGCGGGTCGTGAATGCCCGCGGCATCCAGCCGGCTGGTCCACATGCTCATGCGGTCTCCTTGAACGGTGGGGGCGGCAAGGGCCCGACGGGATCGTCACGCACGGCGTGATCGGTGAGCGGCCGGATGGCGGCGGCCGGGACGGCGCGCTGCCACCCGGGACGCGCGTCCGAGCCGCGGGCACGCTCATTCTCGGGCCCGGGTGGCCGGTAGCGAGGCCAAGAGGCAACCGGCGGGTGGGCAAGGCCGGGAACGCGATCTCGCGTCGGCGTCCCCTGCGCGCACTACCTTGCAGTGCAAGACTCTTGCTGTGTAAGGTACTGCGCATGGAGGAGACATCCGCTCCACGCGCCCAGTGGCTTCGAGGCGTGCTGGACATGTGCCTGCTGGCACTGATGGCGGAAGCCCCGATCTACGGATACGAGATGACCGTCCGGCTCGGCGAGGCAGGGCTGGACGTCGCCGACGGGTCGATCTACCCGGCGTTGGCACGCCTGCGCAAGCGCCAGCTGGTCGAGGCGGAACGTCGTACCGGGGAGGGGGGCCCCGCCCGCACCTACTACCGGCCCAGCGAAGCCGGCCTGCAGATGCTCCGGTCATGGAGCCGCGACTGGCACGCGTTTGCCACGAGCATCGGCTCCATCGTCACCCACACCACGGAGAAAGAACCATGAGCATGACTGTCGAAACCGCGATATCCCAGGCCATCGAGACATGGCGCCGCCTCGGAGTCGGCGAGGAAGCAACCGCCGAGATGGCCGAGGAACTGGCCGCCGACCTGACCGCCGCGGCCCTCGACGGCCGGGACGCCGCCGACTACCTCGGGGGTGATGTGGACGCGCTCGCCACGTCCTGGGCGGTCGAACGCGGGCTTCTGCCCCTGCACCTGCGCCTGAAGGAGACAGCAGTCGCCGCGGCCAAGGGAGCCGTCGCGCCGGCCGTCCTCGCGCTGGGATTCTGCTACGTGTCGTGGAGCCACCTGCTCGACCCCTGCTCGGACTTCAGTCTCGGCGGCGAGGCGAGCACCTGCCGCGCCACGCTCGACGCTCCCTGGATGTGGGTCGGTTGGGTCCTGTGCGCAGTCGTGGCGTTCTTCCTGATCCGACGCACCGTACGGGTGACGCTCCAGCGCCATCTCGCCGCCCGGCGGGAGGCGACGCTGCACGCCCTGACCAGGACCGTTGCACCGATCATCGTGGTGGCCGCCCTGGTGGGCGGGGGGATCGGTCTGCTGGCACCGGCCGTGTTCGGGTACTTCGCCATCCTCGGCTTTCCGGTGGCCCTGGCCGGGATGCTCGGGACCGTCGCAGCGGGAGTCGCCCTGGTCCGGTACCGGACGTGCCCGACGACGGAACACCCGGCCGCGGCGACTCCGCAGTAGTCGGCGGCGCGCGGGCAGCCGGACCCGTGAACTGCGGCCGCTGACGCGGGTGCTGATGCGAGCGCTGATGCGGGTGCTGATGCGGGTGCCGGAGCTCATCGGCCCGCCGGCCTTCGAGGCCGTGGTGGCGGCCCGCCCCCGCACGGTGCTGCGCGGCGGGAGTGGGCCGTCACGACGCCGGCTTCACCCCTGCCGTGTCAGCAGCGGTGGAGCGAGCCCGTCCGGCCCGTGATGTTCCCCGCGGACACCCAGCCGGTGTGGTCCGTGCCGCCGACGCTACCGAAGATCCACTCGCTGCCGCGGGTGTTCTTGTAGGAGCACCAGAAGGAGAACCGGGTGCCCGAGCGGTAGGACTTTGAAGCGCAGTCCGAGTAGGGCTGCTCGAAGACCGGGGTCCTCCCCTTCAAGCGTCCGGAGCCGCTCGAGTTGTTCTTCACCACGTATGCGGCGTCGCAGTGGCCGCCGGCGACGGCCTCGGAGGTGCCGAGTCCCACGAAGGACCCTCCGAGAAGTGCGCCGACCGTCAGCGCCGTCGCGGCGCGTTTCCGCAGCTCCATGTGAAATCCCCCGTAGTACACGTGTGGAACGAAAGAACGTGATCACCTGAACGCGGTGATCACCTGCCCGCGTCAAGCTACCCGCCCGTCCGGCGCGCCGAGGGCCCCGAGGGGCATGATCAGGACAGGCCTCCCCGAGGGCTCGACCGGCGGGTGTACGGGCCCGAAGCCGCCGCTCAACGCCCGGGCGGGCCATGCCCCCTGGCCACACCCCTCCCCGCCCTAACGCGCTATTTGGCGCGTTTAAGTCCCTGGAGACACCGGGTGGCATCGGAGACTGGCCGGCCGCCTTCCGTTCGGCACCCCGGGGATGCTCGGCAGGCACGCAGGGCTGCGGTGAATCCCCGTCCGGCTCCCTGCGCCCGCGTCTTGGGCGGGCGAACCGCCGCCGGCTCCGGCGCGCGGAGCCCTCGCCCCGGTACCTATCCTTTTGATGCCGATATCGACCGATCGGGCGTGGAGTGCGGAGGACCGACCGGCGGCAGCGAAGGGGGCGGCATGCCTGCACCACCAGCGACGCCGGGACCCGGGCGGGACGGGCAGGACGGACGGGGCGACCGGGGCGGCCGTGCTCCGGGTGATCGGTCCCCGGGGCGGAACGGTTCTCCGGAGCGGAGCGGCCCTCCCGGATGGAACCGATCTCCCGGGCGGAACGGCTCTCCCGGGCGGTACGGATCTCCCACGCGGAACGGCTCTCCCGGGCAGTACGGGGAGGACGCGTTCGAGCCGGACGTCCCCGGCGAGTCCGAGCGCATCGACTACGGCGCGCTCACCTACGACCCGCTCACCCGGGCGCGCCTGCTCGCTCTCGGAGTGGCGCCCGGGTGGCGCTGCCTCGATGCCGGCGCCGGGACCGGGACCGTGTCCCGTTGGCTCGCCCATGACGTCGGAGTGGCCGAAGTGGTCGCGGTCGACCGGGACATCCGGTTCCTCAGCGATGCCGCCGACGCCACCCTCCGGCCGTTGAGCGCCGATGTCACGAACCCGTCCTTCGACCCGGGCCGCTTCGACCTGGTGCACACGCGTTTTCTGCTGATGCACCTGCCGGGCCACGAGCAGGTGCTGTCCCGGCTCGCGGGACTGGTGGCCCCCGGTGGATGGCTGCTGGTCAGCGACGCCGTCGAGTTGACCGCGGACGCCTCGCCGGACGCGCCGAACTCACGGGCCTCGCCGGACGCGCTGGACTCACCGGACTCGCCGTACCGGGCGGCCATGCGGGCCATGTGGCAGGCGCTGCGGGAGACCATCGGCACGGACATCGGCTGGGTGCCGGGGTATCCGCGACGGCTGCGTGCGGCCGGGCTGACCGACGTCGGCGCCGAGGTGTACGTACCGCCGCTCGGCCCCGGGCGGCCGATCACCGCGTTCTGGCTGGAGACCTGGGCCCGGCTGCGCGGCCCGATGCTCGGCACCGGCCTGGTGGACGCCCGGACGCTCGACGCGGCCGAGGAGTCGCTGGCCTCGGGCTCCTGCACCGGCCTCTCCCCCGGAATGATCTCCGCCTGGGGCCGGCGGCCGTGACCGGACAGCCGGCCCTGCGGGCGGCCCCTGCGCCCCGGGCCGCCGGAGGCATGCACGGCACCCCGGTCCGGCGACCGTCGTGCCGCCGGGCGGCATCGGCGCTGCTCGGGCCGCCGATGACCAGCGCGTTCGGCTTCTCGGGGTGACCGCTGCCGGTCGGGACCTCTGGGTGCTGTCGTCGGACTCCTAGCGGGTCTGCGCCCACACCGCGAGCAGGCCCACCACCGCCGTGCCCGCTCCGTAACAGGCACCGCGCAGGAACTGGTCGGCCGCGACCCTCCGGCGCCGGAAGAGCCAGCCGGCCAGCCCCCGCCCCGAGCGCCGGCTGCGCGCCGCGGCTGCCGCCAGCCGCCGGGCTACGGCCGTCCGGAGCGGGATCGGCGGCTGTTCCGTCGGACCCCCTTGCGGGGTGCTCGGACACCCCCGTGGGGTGTGCTCGTCATGCACGGTCTTTGCACCTGCTTCCTCTGTGTCGTGGAACCGGAGGAGGATGGGTCGGGCCGCCCTGGGGCGGGCGGGTGGATCGGGGAGCCCTGCGGGGGATCGCGGAGCCCTGGAGGGTGGGTCGGTGCATCGGGCGCGGGCCGGGGACGGCCGCACGCGCTGATGACCGGCCGGGTACGGCATCCCGGCCCGGTGGCCCGTGCGGGCGTCCCGGCCCGACGCTCACTCCGGGCGTCCGGTCCGGTGTCGTGAAGGGCATCCCGGCCCGACGGTGTGCCGGACGGCCCGGCCCGGTGGCCGGCCGGCTCCCGGCCCGGTGGCCGTGCCGGGACCGCCGGGAGCACGTCAGGAGACCGGAAGCGCCGGTGCCGCGGTGGCCAGGGGGCGCGTACCGGCCGCGGCGAGCAGCTGCTCCACCGTCTGCGCCGGGCGGATGAGCCGGAAGGTGACCTGCCCGTCGGCGTCCACGCGCACGCCGTGCACGGCCGGCGCGGGGAGCGAGTTGTACAGGAACGGCGTGGAGAAGTAGTAGGCGCCGGTGTCCGGCAGGACGACGATGTCGCCCACGTCGAGGAGGGGCAGCGGCCGGTTGCGGGCCAGCAGGTCCCCGGCGAAGCAGCACGGCCCGGCGATGTCCTGCCGCGTCGTCCGCCCGTGCTTGGCGGCGCCGCGGGAGTCGTGGGCGTCGACCCGCAGCGGCCAGGCGTCGGGGGCGAACACGGTCCGGGTGGCGACCTGGGCGCCGGCGTGGGTGATCGCGACCGGCCGCCCGCCGACGGTCTTGGTGTACTCGACATAGGCGGCGGTGAAGCCGTTTTTCGCGAGGAGCGAGCGCCCGAACTCGGTGACGATCTCGTACGCGCCGGTGAACAGGGCGGGCGCGTGCGCCCGGAGCCGGTCCACGTAGGCGGCGAAGCCCGGGGTCACCTCGTCGCTCCGGAAGTTGACCGGGAGCCCGCCGCCGATGTCGATGCCGACGACCTGGGGGTGGCCCAGGGTCTCGTTGATCTCCTCGGCGAACTCCACGGCGCGGGCGATGCCCTGGGCGATCAGGTCCAGGGGGCAGCCCTGCGAACCGACGTGAGTGTGCACCCAGGTGAGCCAGGGGCGGTCCCGGTAGGCGTCGAGCAGCCGTTGCCGGTTGCCGGGGTCCTCCAGCGGGATGCCGAACTTCGAGGTGCTGGTGGCCGTGCTCATCGCCGCGATCGCACCGCCGCCGACCTGCGGGTTGACGCGGATGCCGAGCCGGGAGGCGGACGGCCGGTCGGCCAGGAGCCGGTCGATGCGGGCCAGTTCCTGGAAGCTGTCGGCGTTCACCGCGACACCCAGGCGCAGCGCCTGCTCCAGTTCCGCCACGGTCTTGGCGGGGGCGTCGTACACGATGTCCGCGGGGTCGAAGCCGGCCGCCAGCGCCTGGGCCAGCTCGCCGGCGCTGGCGACCTCGCACCCCATGCCGTTCAGGCACAGCTCCTCCAGGACGGGAACCAGGCAGTTCGCCTTGGCCGCGAAGGCGTGCCGGACCGGGAGCCCGTCGGGGAACGCGCCGTGCAGGGCCGCGACGCTCTCGGCGATGCCGTCGAGGTCGACGAAGCCGGCCGGCACGGCCGTTCCGGGGTCGAGCAGTCCCTGTTCGACGGCTGCCCGCAGGATCTGTTCGCGCCGTTCTGCCGTCCTGCTCATGGGGACTCCTCCGAGGTCGATGTCCTGGGCCGCCCGCCGACCGCCGACCGTCCCGCTGGTCGCTCGTAGCCGGGCGTGCCATCAGGTTCGCCCCGGTCCGGTGGCCGGGTCTTCGTGGCGTTCCCCGGACTTTCCCGGCCGCGTTGTCGGCGCAGGGCAACGGCGGGACGGTGGCACGCGGTTGTGGTGCGGGAGGACTACGGCGGCGGGCCGGCGTCGTGCGCCGGCACCAAGGACGAAGGAGCCGGCCCCGTCACCCGGGAACGTTCCCCGTCACCCGGGACGTTCCGCTTCGCCCCCGCCGTGGGCGAGCAGGCGCAGTTGCAGGTGGGCCAGCAGGCGGGCGTCGGGGTCGCGCAGGTCGATGCCCGACAGCTCGGTCAGCCGACGGATGCGGTAGCGCAGGCTGTTGGCGTGCACGCCCAGCACCCGGGCGGCGGCTGGCACATCACCGAAGTGGTCGAGATGCACCCGCAGGGTCTCCAGCAGGGTGCCGCCGCCCTGCTTGGCGTCGAGCGCCACCAGCCGGGCCACCGGGGTCTCCGGGGCCGGGGCCAGCCCCTCCAGCGCGTCCATGACCTGGTTCAGGGCGACCGCCTCGGCCACCTCGCTCGCGAAGGCCACGGCACGGTTCCCGCCGGCCGACACCAGGGCCCGTACGGCCAGTTCGGCCGACCGCCGGGACTCGGGCAGCTCCGCCAGGGCTCCGACGACCGTGCCGAGACCGATCCGCACGGCCGTGCCGAACACCTCCGACAGCTGCCGCGCCAGTGCCGTGCCCAGCCGTGCCACCTGGTCCTCGGCCCGCTGCCGGGCCGGATCCAGGGTGCCCAGCAGCACCAGGGCGCCCCCGTCGAGCGTCACCACCACGGTCTGGTGGCCGTACGCGGTGCACTGGAGCCCCAGCAGGCTCGTCAGCTTCCCGTGGTCGACGCCGCCCGGAGCGTTCCCGGTCCGTACGGCGAGGACCGCGCAGTGTCCGTGCGGCGGGAAGGCGGCGCGCTCGGCCAGCGCCTCGGCGGGCCCCCGCCCGTCCAGCAGGGCGCGGGCCGCCTCCTCGACGAGCCGGGCCTGCCCGCGGTGGCAGCGGTGATGGACCAGGTGCACGGCGGCCATCCGGGCCGCCGACCGGAGGGTGTCGGCGGCGTCGGGTGCCAGCGAGCGGCCCGCGGCGGCCACCCAGATCGACCCCAGCACCTCGCCGCCCGCCCGGACCGCTACCACCAGCCGCTCCGGGTTCTCCCCGTGCTCGGGGCGGTGGATGACGTCCCCCGAGCCCCACAGGGCCCGGAAGAAACCGGCCTCCTGCATCGCGGCGACACGCCACTGGGGCACCCGGCGGCCGAGGATGGTCCGCCGGCGCAGTTCGTCGACGTCCTCCTCGGTCGAGGAGTAGGCCAGGACCCGGGATTCCATGTCCTCGACGGTCACGGACCCGCCGACCAGGGCGGCCGTCGCGTCGGCGAGGGCGTTCAGGTCGCCCAGCGCCACCCCTGCCAGCGCCGGATCGGCGGGGAGTCCCACCGAGAACAGGCCCGCGCGCAGCTCGGCCATCAGCTTCGTCCAGCTGAACCACGCGGTGCGGAACAGCACGGCCGTCCCCGCGTCCTCCGCGGCGGCCCGCAGCGCCGCGGGCGCCGGCCCCGTACCGCCCCGCCCGAAGACCACCGCGACCGTCCCCGCCCGGCCGGCGTCCCGCACGCAGTCGACCGCGAGCGCGGACTGCGGATCGATCCCCACCGCCAGCAGCACCTGCCCGGGCGGAATCCCGGGCTCCAGCGGGTCGAACAGCGTGACGCCCGCGACCGGCACCTTCAGGCCGCGCGGAGCCACGCACAGCTCCAGCGCCCCGGTGCCCATCACCGACAGCAGGCTCTCCAGCGTCGGTTCGGACGCGGTGTCGTCGTCCGGCCCGAGCGTTCCGTTCACCGTCATCCGGCTCCCCCTCCGCCAGCACCCCCAGTAACGGTGAGTTTAGAAGTCGTTACATGATCGGGGAGGGGGAAGGGCGTATCGGAGGTGACCTCCCGTCAGGACGGGAGGTGGGGGCGGGCAGTGGACGGGCCTGCCCCGCCCGCCCGCTGCTCCTGGTCGCCCGGGGACGGACCGTTGTGCGGGCCTGGTCAGGGCCTGGCTGGAATCCCTTCCCCGGATGAGGCGGACGCGCAAGGCCCGCATCGTCGGAGGCAGGCCCGGTGGTTCACCGACCGACCCGCCCGGGCCGGGGGCGTCACCGGCCCCGCGCCCGTTCCGCGCCGCAGACCGTGTCACGGTCCGGGCGCTCGCCGGTCGTGAGGAACGCGGTGACCGTACGGTCGCCGCACGCGTTGCCGTTGTCCAGGTAGGCGCCGTGCCCGCCCCGGTCGACGGTGACCATGCGGGCCCGTCCGCCGAGGGCCTCGCGCATCCTCCGGGCCCCGAAGTACGGAGTGCCGGGGTCCCGGAGGTTCTGGACCATCAGGATGTTGGACGGGCCGTCACCGGTGATCCGCGTGGGCTTCTCCACCGGCGCGTCCTTCCAGAAGGCGCACGCCGGCACGCTCGCCGGCATTCCCGCCGTGAGCGGGTGCCGGGCGCGGTCCGCGGCCACCGCACGCCGGTACGCGGGGACCGACGTCGGCCAGCGCACGTCGTTGCAGACGGTCGCCATCGTCGCCGCGGCCTCCGCGTCCGGCAGGGGACCGGCGACGTCGGGCGGCAGAACGGGCGTGGCGTCCGGGTCCCGGGCGTCCCTGATCAGCCGGGCCAGGGCGGGGAACGCGTTGTCGCTCTCCAGGGCCACCTGCATCGCCTGCCGCAGCCGGTTGCCGGTGAGCGGGACATCCGGCACGTTCGACCGCTTCGGCTCGCGGTCCAGCCGCGCGGCCAGGGCCAGGAACCGCGGCCGTACGTCCTCGGGCCGCCGGGCGAGCCGGAGCCCCTCGTCCTCCCGGGCGGGGTCCGCCGCCCAGGCCGCGAAGTCGGGGAAGCGGTCGTCCGCACCCGCCGCGGTGTTCCGCCGCCAGCCGTAGGCGACCCGGGCCGGATCGGGGTCCCCGGCGCTGTCCAGGACCCAGCGGTCGGTGTGCTGCGGGTACTTCTGGGCGTAGACCGCCCCCACATAGCTGCCGTACGAGACGCCCCAGGCCGACAGCGTCCGCTCGCCCAGCGCCCGGCGGAACCGGTCGATGTCGCGCACCTCGTTGGCGGTGGTCATGCTGCGCAGCACGGGGCCGCCGTGCCGTTCACACGCCTCGGCGACGCGCCGGGCGCGGGCGACGTTCCCCGTGATGCCGCCGTCCGGATCCGGCCAGGCGAGCAGGTTCACCAGATGCCGGTCGTCGGGGTCGAGTTCGCAGCTCGCCGTCGTACTGCCGCCGACGCCACGCGGGTCGAGGCTGACGAGGTCGTAGGCCCCGGCCGTCGCCTTCCGCAAGGCCTCGCCCTTGCGCCGCAGGTGCTGCACCCCGGATCCGCCCGGCCCGCCGGGAATCATCAGCAGCGTGCCCCGCCGCGCGGCGGGCTCCTCGCTGCGCAGCCGGGTCACGGCGAGGGTGAGCCGCGGACCGTCCGGGTCGCGGTAGTCGACCGGCACGGGCAGCGTGGCGCACTCCTGCCCGGCGGGGCCGTCGGGCGTCGCGCAGGGCTTCCAGTCGAGGCCGGGTAACACGGCCGGGGCGTCGGCACGGGCAGCCGTCGGGGTTCCGGAGGCCGGGGTCCCGGCAGCCGGGGTCCCGGCAGCCGGGGTCCCGGTAGTCAGGGCTCCGGCAGACAGAGCCCCGGTAGTCAGAGCTCCGGCAGACAGGGCTCCGGCGGTCGAGCTTCCGGACGTCGAGCTTGCGGACGTCGGGGCCGCGGGGCCGGCGCCGGTGGCCGGGGCGGCCGAACCCAGGGTGCCGGCGACCGCGGCGAGAGCGAGCAACAGGGGTGTTCGCATGCGTGGTGTCATGCCGCAAGCGTTGTTCCCCGGGGTGTCCGGTGACCATGGAGCAGCCCAGCCACCGCGGGCTGGTGCGGTCCCCACCCCGGCCCGGGGGACCGCGGGGCCCTTCCCTGCCACGCCCGCTCGGGGCGTCACCCCGGACGGATCCGCACCCCGTGGGAGGACCGCTTCGCACCGCGCCGGGGGCCGCCCCTCCTCCGCCCCGGCACCGGCCCCGCCCTCCCCGGGCCACTGCCGTCCGCGGGCCACTGCCGTCCGGCCCCGCCCGCTCTACGCTGGAACCGGAGCCGGAACAGGGTTCGAAACGCGGAGCGGGGCGAACCCACGAGCCGACCGCGCGGGGTGATGCCGATGCTCGACCTGTCCTCCGCTCTGTCGGACCTCCCGACGGCACGGGACCGCGCGCCCTGGCCGCACCACGAATACGTACAGGGCTGGGGCGTGTTCGGGCTGCCCTTCGACTCCGGGCACGTCCTGGCGCTGCGCGTCTTCCCGGAGAACTCCTTCGCGCCCTACCGCACGCTGTGGCACCGCGACCCGGCCGGCAGCTGGTCGATCCATGTCGACGGCCCGCGGCTGGACACGGCCTGCCCCCGGTACTACGGCGCCGCCTGCGACCGGACCGGATTCGCCCGCATCGGTCTCACCTGGACGGGTCCGGCGTCCCTGCGGGTGACCGTGGACGCGCTCCGCCTGGACTGGAGTCTCACCGCCTCGTCCACCCGGCTTCTCGATGTGATCAACGCGGTGGGCGCCGCCCTGCCGCCCGCCACGTGGCGACCGCGCGCCCTGGTCCGGGCCCGTGAACTGATGGCCCGCGCCCTGGGCATGGGCGATCTGCGGCTGACCGGGGTGATGCCGAGCGGCCACCGGGGGATCCTCATGCCACGACGGATGTACTTCGTCGAGGACTCCCGGGCCGTGCTCGACGGCGCCGACCTCGGCCGGCCCGTCCGGCTGCAGCGGAACCCACGGATCGGCGACGCGCCGCTGCCGGCCCGCGGTGTCCTCGCCATCGGAGGCGCGGCCTGGCCGATCGTGGACCGGGCGGGTTACGAACGCACCCGCGTCGAGACCGCCCGTAGCACCGGACTCGCCCACCCGGCCGACTGACCCGACCGCGCACGCGGCCATACGCGGGCCGAACAGCACTGCTGTGCGGGGACGTTGAAAGGGACGCCCTTCGCCCCGCACCGGTCCGGTATACAGTGCGAAGATCGTGCAACTTTGACCACGCGGGGGGCCGTCATGGCACTGTTCGGGAACGCGCACACCATCGATCCGGCGACGGCACAGCAGGAGTACGCGCGGCTGCTGGGGCAGGGCGAGCAGGTGCACGCCGCCTTCCTGCTGATCCGGGACACCATCCTCTTCACGGACTACCGGCTCATCCTCGTCGACAAGCAGGGGATCACCGGCAAGAAGGTGGAGTACCACTCCGTTCCGTACCGGAGCATCACCCACTTCGCGGTGGAGACCGCGGGCACCTTCGACCTGGACGCGGAGCTCAAGATCTGGCTCTCCGGCAGCGCCACGCCGATCCAGAAGACGTTCACCAAGGGCGTCGACATCTACGAGGTACAGGCCATCCTCACCCAGTTCGTGGCCCGCTAACCGACGGGCGGAACGCGGGAATCCGGTGCGGACGCCCGCGCCGGATCCTCAGGGGCGGACCTCCGAGTCGAACCGCATCGGCGAATCGCATCGGCGAACCGTATCTCCGCCGGTCAGCGCCCTGCGCGGGGTGGGGCGCGGTGCTGCGCGCCGGGCTCGTGGACCTTGGTAGCGTGCGTGCACGAGACGAGGAGGCGGCGCGCGGACCGGGTGCGCGGTCCAGACGAGAGGAAGCCGATGATCTTCATCACCGCCAAGTTCAGGATCCGTCCCGAGGACGCCGACCGCTGGCCGGAGATCGCCGCGGACTTCACCGCGGCCACCCGCCGCGAGCCGGGCTGCCTGTGGTTCGACTGGTCCCGCAGCATCGAGGACCCGACGGAGTACGTGCTGGTCGAGGCCTTCCGGGACGGCGACGCGGGCGCGGCCCACGTGCAGTCCGAGCACTTCCGGACCGCCCAGCGGACCCTGCCGCCGCACCTGGCCGAGACCCCGCGCATCGTGAACGCGGACATCCCGCAGGACGACTGGTCGCTGCTGGGCGAGATGGCCGTTCCCGGCGGGGAGTAGCCCGCCCCGGCGGGGAGCGACCTGATCCGAGCGGCCCCGCTCCCGGCGGACGGCCGGTATCGGCACCAGAGCCCCGGGCCATCGACCCGGGGCTCCACTGCTTCACTCACCGCACGCGGCCGAGCTGCGGATCCGCGGATCTGCCGCCCTGCCGCCCTGCCGCTCGGTCTCTCTGCCGCTCTGCCGCACGGCCTCTCTGCCGTTCTGGCTCTCCGCCGTTCTGGCTCTCCGCCGGGCGGTTCGGCGACTCCGCGGGTTCAGCGGCACGACCCGTCGGCCCCGGCCCCGGCCCCGGGTGCCCGGGTGCCCGGGCAGGGCTCAACCGGCCTGGACGGCAGCCGCGTTCCCCTTCGGCAGACGCGGCAGGGACGGCAGGGAGGGCAGCTGCGGCAGATGGGCGAGCGCCGTGATCAGCCGAGCCGGCATGTAGGCGGGCCAGTTACGCCGCCCCACCAGGTAGGGCACGTACCCGAGGTCCCGGCTGGCCTGTATCTCGTCGTCGGTCTCCGCCTGGTACACCATCCGGCAGCCCCCGGCGGCGTCCCTGGCCCGCTGCCACAGCGCGGGCGCGGGCTTCCGCTCCTCCTCGGTGCGCGGGGTGAAGATCCGGTCGCCGAAGTCCGCCCAGTCGAAGGGGCGCGACCCCTTCCAGTCCTTGTCGATCACTCTCTTCAGCTCCGCGGCCCGTTCCGCGTCGGTCGCGCCCCAGGAGGACGGCACATTGGTGATCAGGCCGACAGGAATGTTGCGGGCGCGCAGCGCGCGCAGATGCGCGGCGGCTCCCGGCATGTAGCTGATGCTCTTGTCCTCGGCCGTGTGCACCAGCGTCTCGCCGAGGTCGAAGTACACGACCACGCACCGGCCGCCCCGGCCGGAGTCGGTGCGGGTGCCGGTGTGGGTTCCGGAGTCGGTGTGGGTGTGGGTGTCGGGGTGCGCGTCGGTGGCCGTGCGGGGTAAGCGCTCGGCGGCGCCCGCGGCGGTGGCCGACAGGGTCATCACCGCCACACAGCCGAGAGCGAGCAGCATCCGGCCGGTGATCCTCCGAGCGGAGGTCTTCTTCATGGGACTGCCTTTCCGTGGGGGGCTCCAGATCATATGCGCGCCATGTCCACGTCATACCCGTGTACGCGGAAATCTCTTCCGTGGACGTCCCCTTCCGGACCGCCCTCCGCGCCACCCGCTCCCCACGGCTCCCTCCCCCTCCGCACGGCACACACGGCCACCCGCCGCGGCGGGGGCGCGCTCGACCCCCGTGCGCCGAGCGCGCCCCCGGGTCCCCTCCCGGACTGGCTCCCTCCCGGACTGGCTATCGGACCAGACCGGCTCCCTCCCGCACCGGCCCGGAAGAGTTCGGAAGGGTTCGGCAGGGTTCGGGGAGTTCGACGACCCGACCTAGGACCGGTCGTCGGGACGCCGCCGCAGCACCGTCAGCGCACGGTCGAACGCGGAGTCCCGGCGGTGCGCGAACTCCGCCTCGGTGAAGACGGGTTCGGCGAGGTGCGGGGGAACCCCTGCGCCGTCGAAGGTGCGGCCGGAGGAGGTGAGGAACTCCTCGTTGGGCACGCCGACGGTCCAGCCGTTCGGCAGAGCGCGTCCCATGACGTCGGAGAACACGCCCTGGGTGGGCTCCCCGATGCGGACCGTCCGCCCCGGCCGGTCCATCAGGGCCTGGGTGAAGGTCTCCCCCGCGCTGATGGTGCTGCCACCGGTCAGCACGGCGACGGGGCCCGTGAAGCGCGGCGCGTCGGCGGGCCGGACGTACACCGGCCGCGGCTCGGTGTGCCGGGACGGATCCGCCGGGTCGTTGCGGGCGCGCTTGGCGTACGCGAGGTGGGTGCGGTCGGTGAGGCGGGAGGCGAGCCGGAGCCCCAGCGCGTCGTAGCCGCCGCCGTTGATCCGCAGGTCGATGATCAGGCCGCGCATGCCGCGGGTGCGCTCCGGCGTGAGGACCGCGTCCAGGGCCCGGTCGAGCTCCTTCCGGTGCGCGGCGTAGCCGGGGTGCCGGTCGTCGGTCCAGCCGGAGAAGCTGGACAGGCGCAGATAACCGAGGCCTCCGGGCAGGTCGGCGAATCCGATGCGCCCCCGGGCGAACGTCCGCAACGGGCGCCCGCCGAGGTCCCGTTCCTGGATGTACGCCGTGACATCGCGGTCCAGGTCCGGGCCGGGCAGGGTGGTGCCGGGGCGACTCGTCCCGAAGCGACGGCCGGGGCCGCCGTCGATGCTGACGTGGGCGTCGTGGAGCGGCTCAATCATCTTGCGGAAGACGGCGAAGAGTTCGTCGTCGGTGGTTCCGGCGTGCACCTCGGGCCGGTAGCGGTCCCGTACCGCCTGCCAGTCGATGCCCTTGGCCGCGAAGAACGGATAGTTCTCCTCGAGGCTCCGCCAGAAGACGTCGAAGGCGGCCCGCGGGTCGTCGGGGACGGGCCGGGTGCAGGCGGCGGGCAACGCCCCGATGCGCCGCAGGCCGCGGTCGCCCGCAGACCCGTGCACCTGGAACGACGCCCGGGAGGGCCGAGGTCCGGGGCCGACGGTCAGCGTGCCGGTCTCGTCGTCGGACAGCGCGAAGCGGACGGCCCGGGAGCCGCTCCCGCCCTCGTCCGTACTGCGCCCGCTCATCCCGCGCAGACAGCTGACCGCCGTGGTCTGGTACTCCCGCAGCCGACCGCGGTGCACGGCCAGAACGGTGCCGTAGCCGTCCATGCGCCAGACGCCGTCCGTCGGCCGGCCCGCCACCGCTCGGCCGGTGGCCGCTGTCCCTCCGGCGGTAGCTGTCCCTCCGGCGGTCGCCTTCCGCCCGGGCGTTGTCATCCCCCCGGTGGTCGCCGTCCGCCCGGTGTCCGCCGCCGTGGGGCCGGCGGGCAGCAACGATCCGGCGGCGGCCAGCAGCAGCACCGCTGCCAGCCCCGTGCCCGCCGCGCTCCTCCTGGCCTCCTCGGTCTTCTTGGTCTTGGTCTTGGTCTTCTTGGCCAAGCGCCTCTCGGCCTTCTCGGCCCGGGCCCGCCCGGACGTCGCGGTTCCCCCGGACGTCGCGGTTCCCCCGAACAGCGTGGCCCTCGCGGACGTGGTGGTTCCCCCGGACGCAGTGGCTCTCCCGGACGTGGTGAACCGGCTGGTGATGCGCATGGAAAGCAAGCCCCGTTCGTGAGTCGATGGGTGGTCGGTCACCCACCGCCATGCTTCCGGGACGGGTATCTGCCGGGTAATGACGGCAGCAGGCGGAAACGGAGGGAGAACACCGCCCCTCAGGCATACGTGCGCGCCACACCCCCGCCCGTCCCCCGTGCCTCGTCGTACCTCGGTCCTTCCGTACCTCAGCCCTTCCGCGCCTCAGCCCTTCCGCACCTCAGTCCTTCCTCATGCGGGCCACGGTGTCCCTGATCGCGGGCAGCCGGTCGTACAGCGCGTCGCCCGGACAGCGGGTCTGGTGGCTGTCCCGGTGCCCGGAGATCACATGGAATTCGGCGGTGGCGCCCTTCCGGTACCGGCTCTCACCGTTCGTCGAGACCAGCCGTACGGTGCCCCGTGGATCGACGCCGGGCCGCAGCTTCCACGCGGCGAGCTTCGCCATGCCCTCCAGGAGCGGCTTCGGCACGGTCACCCCGGCCCCGAAATTGCCCAGCGCGGCGATGCCCACGCTGTCGTCGTTGAACCCCTGGGTGTGGGCACCGTGCACCGAGCGTCCGATGCCGCCCGCCCGGCCCTCGTAGATGTTGCCGCAGCGGTCGACGACGAAGTTGTAGCCGATGTCGTCCCAGCCCTCGACCCGGATGTGGTCCATCTGCAGCGCCCGGAGCATGGCCGGGACGTCGGCGCAGTCATAGCCGTTGGGATGTCCGGTGTGATGGATGAAGACGGCGTTCACCGGACCCGTGTACGTCGCCCGGTGCCGCACCATGTGCTCGTCCGCCCGCCACACCGACCGTTTGACGATGGCGGGCTGCGGGGCCGTGTGCGGCGCGGCCGGGCCGACGGCAGCGGGTTCCGGCGGCAGCAGCCGCACGGGGGCATCACGCATCACCAGCAGAGCCAGCGGCAGCACCACGGCGCCCAGGGCGAGTCGTCGGGACCACATGGCACCACCCTGCGCCCGAACAGCCGTTCCGGGCCGGTGGGCGAGCCATTCGGGTGACGTCCGGCCGCCCGCACCGGCACCGCCGCGGTTGCGGTCCGGTCCGTGCGGCACCCCGCGCCGGCCCCCGGCACCCGCCCCGGACCGCACCCCCGGGCCGGGGACGCACCCCCGGGCCCGGGGACCGCGACCGAACGGGCAGCGGCCCGCCCCCGCTCGGCCGCCCCGGCGCCCGCATCCCAACCCCCCTGCCGCTCCCGGCCATTGCTCCGGGGTCACTTCTCGGCCACGGGCTACGATGCCGGATCATGGAGATATACGCCGTGTACGTGCTCATCGCCGTGGTGATCCTGCTGAGCGCAGGAATGGAGCGCAGGATTCAGCGGATCGACCGCAAGGTCACCCGAATGGACCAGAAGCTCGATGTGATCCTCGGCCACCTCGGTCTCCAGGCCGCGGGCCCGGATCTCCACCGGGTCGAGGCGCTGCTGCGGGAGGGCCGGACGATCTCCGCGATCAAGGCCTACCGGGAGATCACCGGTGCCGACCTGAAGAGCGCCAAGGACGAGGTCGAGCGCATGGCGGCGCGGCAGGGCTGAGGCCGGGCACCGCGCTCAGGCCGCCACCTCGCTCGGGGTCAGCACCACGAAGTCCGCACCGGCCGGGTCCAGGCAGACCGCCAGCCGGCCGACGCCCTCCGCGTCCTCCGGCCCCATCTGCACCGTGCCGCCCTTCTGTCTGACCCGGGCGACCGTGGCGTCGCAGTCCGCGGAGGCGAACACCGGGTGCCAGTAGGGACGGCCCCCGGCCGCCGTCAGCTGCTCGGCCGGGAGCTGCATCAGTCCGCCGTGCATCCGGTCCGGGTTCAGCCCGGCGGGCGTGATCAGCCCGTAGGCGCCCTCGCCGCCCGGCAGCTCCATGTCCTGGAACTGCCAGCCGAAGAGGCTGCCGTAGAACTCCTTCGCCGCGGCGGTGTCCGTGGTGTACAGCTCGGTCCAGCACAGGGATCCCGCTTCGTCCACCGCCTCCAGACCCCTGTTGCTCTGCGGCTGCCACACCGCGAACTGGCCGCCCTGCGGGTCGGTGAACTGGGCCAGCCGGCCCATGCCGTCGGCGTCGAGCGGAGCGACCCGCACCGTGCCGCCCAGCCGCTCCACGGACTGGGCCGCGGTGTCCGCGTCCTGGGTGTGGAGGTAGATCATCCACGCGGACCGGGCGCCCTCCTCGGTGAGCGGGCCGATCGCGCCGACGGCCTTGCCGTTCAGCCGGAAGAGGCCGTACTGGCCGCCCTCCGGGTCGTAGGACTGGAAATCCCAGCCGAAGACCGAGGTGTAGAAGTCGGTCGCGGCGGCGACATCGGGGGCGCCCAGATCGATCCAGCAGGGGGAACCGGGCACAAAGTCAGTGGTGATCACGGCTATTCCCTTCGCACGTCCCATACGCGCATCCATGAGGAGGAGAGCTGGTGGTCAGCTCGGTACTCAGCGTGACACCCGCCACTGACACTCGCCCGTCAGCCACTCCGCCCGGCACCCCGAACATCACCGCCGGCCGCCGCGCCGCACGGCCCGGCCGCACGTCACCCACCGTCCCGCCGCCGCCCTACGCAGCGTCACCAGGGGCTCGTCCACCGCGAAATGGCCTCGCGGAGGTGCCGGGGCCCGGCACTACACTGCTCCGCATGCGGCCGCCCACGGGCTGTCGTGCCGTCCTCGACCGAGGCCGAGGTGCGTCCGGGCACCGGAGCCGAGCGGTCACCGTTCCCGCCGGGCCGAGGTGCCGCCGCACCCGGCGGTGCCAGAGCCTGTGGAACGGCGGCAGGGGGTGCCGCGGCCGTCGTCACGGCGGGCGCCGCCGCATCCGGAAGACCGAACCGCCCCACCCCGTAGTCACCGGCGGGAACGTCCGCCGCCGGAGCCGCCCGTCGAAGGGTCCCGTGTTGAACCGTGCCGCCGCCCCGACCCCGCTGACCCGCTACGGCTGGACCGACGCGCTCGCAGCGGAGTTCGCCCCCCACGCCGCCGACGGGCTCGTCCCCGGCCGCATCGTGCGGGTCGACCGCGGCCGGTGCGAGGCCGTCGCCGACGCGGGCGAGGGCCTGCTGACCCTGCACGCCGACACCGGCCCGGTGACCTCCCCGGACCCGGTCCGGAACCCGTGCACCGGCGACTGGGCGGCCATCGACGCCGAGTGGCGGACCGTCCGGGCGCTGCTCCCGCGCCGCACCGCGTTCATCCGCTCCACGTCCTCGCAGCGGTCCGAGGGCCAGGTCCTGGCCGCCAACGTCGACATCGCCCTCATCGCCGTCTCCCTCGCCGCCGAGCTGGACCTCGGCCGGGTCGAACGCTTCGTCGCACTGGCCTGGGAGAGCGGCGCGGAGCCCGTGGTGCTGCTCACCAAGGCGGACGTGGTGCCCGACGCCATCGGCCTGTCGTATCTGACCACCGATACGGAGGCCGCCGCTCCGGGCGTGCGGGTGCTGCCGGTCAGCGCGGAGAGCGGGCTGGGCATCGAGGTGCTCACCGAGCTCCTCGGCGGCGAACAGGGCCGGACGGCCGCCCTCCTCGGCCAGTCCGGAGCCGGGAAGTCCACCCTCACCAACGCTCTGCTGGGGCACGAGGTGCAGGACGTCCGCGCCACCCGCGACAGCGACGGCAAGGGGCGGCACACGACGAGCACCCGCGATCTGCTGCCACTGCCCGCCGGCGGTGTCCTCATCGACACCCCGGGGCTGCGCGGTGTGGGGCTGTGGGACGCGGAGGACGGCGTCGCCCAGGCCTTCGCCGAGATCGAGGAACTCGCCCGCGACTGCCGCTTCCACGACTGCTCGCACACAGTCGAACCCGGCTGCGCGGTGCTCGAAGCGATCGACGACGGCACGCTGCCGGAGCGGCGGCTGGAGAGCTACCGCAAGCTGGTCCGGGAGAACGAGCGCATCGCCTCCCAGAGCGATGCCCGGCTGCGCGCCGACATCCTCCGGGAGTGGAAGCAGAAGCGCGCCCTGGGCCGTCACATGATGGAACGCAAGCGCGGCCCCCAGGCCTGACACCCCGCGCCGGGCCGGGCGTTGACCTGCCCCGGCCCGGTCCGCTCCCGCACCGCCCCGACCCGCTCACCGCCCCGGGACACCGCTTCCCCCGGCCCCCGGCCGACCCGCTCACCGCCCCGGGCCACCGCTCTCACCAGCGCCCGGGCCGACCCCGCTCACCGGTACGCGGCCACGAAGTCCCGGAGGGTGGCGATGGACTGGAGGGAGTCCAGGTTCAGGTCCTCCTCGGCCACGTCCACCCCGTAGCGGGCCTTGATGCCGCGGAGCAGGGCGGCGCCGGCCAGCGAGGACAGCGCGATCTCCGGCCCGAAGAGTTCGGTGTCGGCGGGCAGCCGGTCGACGGCCTCCCGGTCGGTCCGCAGGGCCTCGGCGAGCAGCGCGCGGATGGTCCGCTCCACCTCGGTCGTCGTCATGTACTGCGCCATCGTCGGCGTCTCCTTACCGGCCGGTAATGTCCAGCCACGACGGGTTCTCCGGCAACGGCTCCTCCAGCGAACGGCCGAGCGTGACCGGGCCGCCCTCCGCCCTCGCGTCGTCGGTCACCCGCAGGCCCGCCTGCCGGAAGAGCAGCCGCAGTTCGACATTGGCCGAGGTCGGACGGGAGTCCACCCGGAACTCGGCGGCGCCGGACTCCGCGGCCCGGTCCATCAGCCAGCGCAGGAAGCCCAGTGACACCCCGCGGCCGGCGACCCGGCAGGACAGGGCCAGCAGCCGGACCCACCAGGCGTCGGCGGTGTGCTCGACGAGCGCGGCGCCGATCAGCCCGTACTCCCCGAAACGGTCCTCCAGCCGGGCGACCAGCAGGGCGTGCCCACCGTCCGCCGTCAGCTTCCGGACGCGGTCGGCGTCCAGGGGCAGGCCGGACGAGTTCAACCGGTGTGTGCGGGTGGCCAGTTCCACGGCCCGCGGCAGGTCGTCGTCGCTCGCGGTGCCGACGGAGAGCCGCATCGCGCAGGAGCGGAGGAACTCCTCCCGGGTTCCGGCGAACTGCCGCCCCGCGTCCTTCCGGACGGCTTCCGTCCGGTAACGCCGGACACGTTCCCGGGCGTCCGCCGTGAGCGGACCGGAATCGAGGCCGTCGAGCAGGTCCGGCACCTGTTCCGGAGCGATGGCCGCCACCCCGGGCAGCATGGTGGCGACCTCGGCCCGCTCATAGGGGCTGTCGTCGACCAGCAGCAGCGCGTCCGTCCCGATGCCCAGCTCCTCGGCGATCAGGCGCAGCGATTCGCTCTTGTCCTGCCAGCCGACCTGCGGCGCGACGAACCGCTCGGCCACCTCCGCGTCCGCACGCAGCGCTTCGAGGACCGACGGCGCGGTGCGGCTGGCGATGCTGCTCAGCACGCCGCGCTCGGCCAGCCGGTCGATGGTGCGCAGGACCCAGGGCCGGAAGGCGGGCAGCACCTCGGTCTCGGACTCGACCGCCACTCCGTCCCAGAGGGTGCCGTCGAGGTCCCAGACGACGCACTTCACCCGGTCGAACGCGACGGCGCCGGTCCCGCCGTCACCGCCCGCCGGACGGGACTGCGCACCATCGGCCGGATGCACCGGGTGACTCATCGTCCGGCCCGCCTCACCTCGGCCAGCTGCAGCTTCATGGCCATGTGGGTCGACTCGAAGCCGTACTTCCGGTAGAGCGTGCGCATCGGCACGTTGCCCACGTGCACCTTCCCGACCACCTCGATCAGTTCGTGCTCGACGGCGAACGCGAGCCCTTCCGCGATCAGCAGTTCGCCGACCTCGGCCCGCTGCTCGATCGGCGCCACGGCGAGGGAACGGAAGTTGGCGTACCGGTCGCCGGTCATCGTGTTCTGGTTGATGCTCATCCACAGCCAGCCGACGGCCGTGTCGTCGTCCGGACCGCAGGCCACGTACATGCCCGCACGGGACTTCTGCATCGCCCGGGACAGCCGCGACCGGTGCCGCTCGGGGTTGTCGACCGCGGCGTCACCGAAGGAGATCCGGGCGATCTCCGCCTCGAAGGCGGCGATGGCGTCCAGGTCGCGCTCATCGGCGGGCCGGGTCACGAACGGCGCGGCCCGCTCCCCGACGCTCGCCAGCACCTCGCGCGCCACGGGCGGCTGCCAGACGACGGTGCGCTGCCCGGCCACATCCCGCGGAAGCACGGGCCCCGAAAGCGGGGACCCCGGAAGCGCGGACTCCGGAAGCACGGGCTCCGGAAGCTCGGCCCCCGGAAGCTCGGCCCCCGGAGCCACGGTCGCGGAGACGGACAGCGGAGCCTGCTCGACGGCAGCAGCCGATACGGGGGCCGAGGCAGGCGCCACCGGCTCGGATCCACCGAAGGACGTCGCACCGGACGTCGCACCGGGCGCCGCACCGGACACCGGATCGGCCCCCGGGCCGGACGCCGGCTCCGCGGGCGGGCGGACATGCGGAATGTCCCCGGCCGCCGGACCGTCACCGGCCCCGTTGCTGTCACGGGCCCCGCTGCTGTCACCGACACCGTTGCCATCACCGGCACCATTGCCATCACCGGGCCCGGCACCGTCCCCGGTCGCCGCCATGCTGACCAGCTGACGCGGCTTGAAGGGGCCGCCGCCGCACTGCGGGCAGCCGTCGGCGCGCAGCGCGCCGACCGAGCTCCACCGGGCACCGGGTCCGACCGGCGTACGGGCCTCGCAGGACACGCACTCGTACTCCCGCTGCCGGGACCGCTTGTCCCGCGTGTAGAGCGGTCCGCCGTAGCTGCCGCCCACCGACGCCTGGGTGGCGCTGGTGGTGAGCAGGTGCTGGATGAATCCGGTGCCGCCGAGGATCCCGCTGCCCTCGTACTCGTTGAAGTTGCGGATGAACCCGTTGACGACGAGCCCGAGATCCATGATCTCCTGCTGGACCTCCAGCATCTCGTTCGGGCTCTTGGCGCCGAAGGAGAAGAAGATGCTGTTCGCGGCGCCGGGACGCAGCCCCTCCACGGCCCGGGAGAGGAACAGCTGTGCGCCTTCCGGGGTGTAGGGCGGGTCGGTCATCGCCGCGTCGAACCGGCCGTGCAGCACCTCCGGCAGCGGCTGCCGCAGATCGTGCTCGACCGTGTCGACCCTGGTCTTGAACCCGGCGGAGACCTCCGCGATGTGGCCGAGGATCTCCGGGGAGATGTCGACGACGGTGACCCGCTCCACCAGCGGTGAACCGAGGACCTCCCCGACGACCGCGACGGCGAGCGAGATCGTGTCGTCGTCGCCGACCAGCAGCAGGGAACCGCCCGGCAGCACGCCCGCCCGGAGCAGTGCCAGCACCCTGCGCACCTTGGTCTCCGGGGTGCACAGCGACTGGTCCAGACTCATGTCGGCCTGCGGCCCCGCCGCCATGATGGCGGTCAGCCGCTCCACGGCCTCGTCCAGCACGTCGGGGATGACCAGTTCCCGGCCCTCGCAGGTGCCGCAGGTCGGATCGAGCACCAGATCCATACCGAGCTCGGCGACGAGGGAGAGACCGGAGGGTGTGAGGCGAGAGGGCCGCTTCTCGGTCAGCATGCCCCGGCGGCGCAGTTCGTTGCCGACGGCGGCGACGATGGGGACCGGAATGCTGGTCGCGCGGCTGATGTCCTTGGTCGAGGCGGGCGCCAGTCGGCGAATCGCTCGCAGGACCGAACGCACACCCGGTGCGCCCTCCTGCAGCCTGACCGCGCCGGCCACCTCGTGCAGAACTCCCTCAGCCCCGAGGCTTCGTTCGCCCGAACGCGGGCCCGTCACAATAGGGTTCCAAATGTACGCATGATCTCGCAGTATAGATGAACGTCTGTGATACAGGCGCAGCCTGACGCCCCGTCGGGCGCCCCGGAGCAGGCGCCGGGCCGGGCGCCACTCACCCCGTGCGAGAGCCCCCGTCGGACCGTCCGGCGACACCGGCACGGCCACTGCGTCCGATCGTAGCGGCGTCCGCACGCCGCCGAGGCGATCTCCACCACACCGGCGCCGGGGCGTCGCAGCACAGCACGGCAGCGTGACAGCGCGGCACAGCGACGCGACAGCACGGCGGCAGGGCCGCGCCACTCGGCCGGCCTCCTGCCGTGCTCCCGGCCCGGCAGGCACGCCTCCTATTCCTGACGGAACATCAAAAGTATTCGGCAGCCACCCGCATCACCGCAAAGCGCGGTTTATGCAGGGCATTGACGATAAGCCGCCCGAGGCCGCGTTACCGCCCGCCCCCCGGCACAACACCCACCCACCGGCGGAAAGCGTCGCCGGCACCCGTCGGCCGCACCGGACCGGCCGGCACCGCACCCGGCCTCACCACCTGCGCCGCAGCCGCACCACCCGAACAGCTCCGCCCTCCGAGCCGTATCGCTGACGGCGACGGCGATTCAGATCGCTTATGCAGCAGTCGAGTTCGGTCCTGCCTGCGGTCCAGGTGGGACGATCTTCACGAAGGGCGACTTGGGGCATGGATGCTAAAATGGCGTCATCCGAGCGTCGGGCTGCCGCCTGTGTGGAACACCGCAACATCGCGTATCGGAATTCAGACCACAGCGAAAGGAGACGGGGGTCGACGCGTGGCGCGTGTCCCCCATCGCCCATGACGAACGACCTCGCCACCGGCCCCGAAGACATAAATGTCGACGACCTGTGCTCCTACGCGGTTGATGTATGGGTCGGTGACCCGACCATTCTGACGGATGAGCGCCGCCTTCTGGAGGTGCTCCGCAGCGCGGCCCAGAAGGGAAATGCGAAGGTCCTCGGGGAGGCCTCGCACGTATTCCCGAACGGCGCCGTGACGGCAATTCTCCTGCTGTCGGCCTCACACCTCAGCATTCACACCTGGCCGGAATTCAACCTGGCGAATGTGGACTTGCTCGCCTACGGCCGCCTCAATGGCGAGCGGATGATGGAGAGCATCGAGGTGGACCTGTCGCCCACCCGCATCAACGTCTCCCGCCTGCTGCGCGCCGTTCACTGAGCGTCACCCCTGGGGGGACGGCGCGGCTACCGGCGGGGGTGCGGGAGCGGGTGGAGCCGTCGGAAGCCCCTGCGGAGCACGTCGCCACGGGAACGGCGGGGAGCCGCCCGGACGGGCCCGGGCACCGCGACGCCGAGCAGGGCCAACGACTCAACTGAGGTCATACATCGCGCGGCTGACGACGCGAAACGACCCATCCGTCCCGCCCGGGGAGCGGGACGGTCGACGGGGGCGCGGGCGCAGGCCGGACGGCCGTCCGGGGCCCCTCTGACATGGCGTGGGTGTAGTGCACATGGTAACCTACGCTGCGTGACGTAAAAGACGAGCGGTTCCGTCGATGAGCCGGCCGCACCGCTCCTGTTCCGGGGAGATGCAGCTATGGGAAGTGGCCGCGCGCGAGCCAAGCAGGCAAAGGTGGCCCGAGAGCTCAAGTACTCGTCTCCCTCAGCGGACTTCGATGCTCTTCAGCGGGAACTCGGCAGCAAGCCGACGACCTCGGACGACAAGGAAGAGCGCGACCAGGACCGCGGCATCGCGGAATCCCGGAATCTCCGCCCCACGAGTGACGACGACTGAGCTGATCCTCGAAAGCTCAGCCTTCCTTCGATTTCCTCTCATGGTGTGCCATATTCCATGAGAGGAAATTCTTTTTCGGTACCGCAGTTTTTCCTCGCCGCTTCCGTTCAGTGGTGACACCTTCCGCAGGATGTTCCGAACGGAAGCGATCGGCGGAGCACAAGATTCCGCTTGGGTGGGAATTCCACCGGTCCGGTGTCGGGGCCCGGCACAGCGGACCTGCGCCGGCGAGTGGCGACGGGTGCCCCCGGACGGATCAGCGGCGGTGCACCGGGCGGGAGCGGACTGCCGCCCACGGCGACGGTTCGCCCCCTGCGGCCGGGCATCGACCGCGGAACGTCGGCCCCGGAACGTCGGATCGCCGGATGCCGGATCACGGAACGTCGGATCGTGGGGCGTCGGACCACGGGACCACGGGATGTCGGATCGAGGGAAGGGAGCGGGGCATTGACGGGCAGTTCGCTTCCGGACCGTGCCGTGCATGTGTGGTGGGCCGGGCTGGACGACGCGCACGACGGGCTGGCACGGCTCCTCGACCCGGTCGAACGGACCCGGCTCGACGCGTACGCCCGCCCGGACGACCGGCACCGGTTCCTGCTGGGCTGTGCCATCAGCCGGATCGCGCTGGGCGCGTACCTGGGGGCGGACCCCGCGGACGTCCCTCTCGTACGGCAGTGCCCGCAGTGCGGCGGACCGCACGGCAAGGTTCGCCTCCGGGGCGCGGAGGAGGCGGGCGGCATCCGGTTCTCCGTGACGCACGGCGGCCGGCTGGTCGGGGTGGCGTTCTGCCGGGCGGCCGAGGTCGGACTGGATGTCGAGCCCATCGATCAGGCGCTGGACGTCGACGCGTTGGCCCCCGACGTGCTGACCGGCCGCGAACTCGCCGCCCTGTCCGAGG
>NZ_JBEOXS010000009.1:0-112601 GCF_040296705.1 Streptomyces sp. NPDC002055 | reverse complement strand
GAGGGCAGCGCCCTGTCCGAGGGCAGCGCCCTGTCCGAGGGCAGCGCCCTGTCCGAGGGCAGCGCCCTGTCCGAGGGCAGCGCCCTGTCCGAGGGCAGCGCCCTGTCCGAGGGCGGCAGCGTGGCGGACCGGCGCCGGGATTTCCTGCGCTTCTGGTGCCGCAAGGAGGCCGTGGTGAAGGCCCTGGGCGTGGGCATGCGCACCCCGTTCCGCCGGCTGGAGGTGACCGCCCCGCGGGAGCGGGCGGCCGTCGTCGCCTGGTCGGAGCACCCGGAGGCCGTCGGCACCACCCGGCTCTACGAGCTGGACGCGGGTCCGGAGCACGAGGCATGCCTGGCCGCACTGACCCCCGAGCCGCTGACGGTCGTGCCACGCCGGGCGGGGGCGCTGCTGCGGAGCTGGGCAGCGAGCTGATCCCGGCCCGGCCGAGGCCCCGACCGGTCGGGGGTGGGCCGACGGCCTGGGGTGTGGCCGGGCCCGGGCCCGGTGCCGGTCGGCCGAGGCCGGTGCCGGTCGGCCGAGGCCGGTGCCGGTCGGCCGAGGCCGGGGCCGGTCGGCCGGGGCTCCGGCGGGGCGGAGTGCACCGGACGGGTCAGGCGCCCTTGCGGGTTCGTGACGCCGTCTTCTTGGCGGGCGTCGGGGCCGCGGCCTTGCTCGCCGTCTTGCTCGCGGCCTTGCTCGCGGTCTTCTTCGCGGCCTGGTTCCCGGTCTTCCGGCTGCCCGGCGTCGAGGCGGATGCCGAGGCCGGCTTCGAGGACGTGCCGGTGGTGGTCTTCGTGGCGGTCTTCGTGGCGGTCTTCGCTGCTGTCGTCGTGGCGGTCTTCGTCGCCGCCTTCGCGGTCTTCCGCGCTGACGGCTTCGCCGTACCGCCGGACTGCTTCCGGGCGCCCGGCTCCGACGGCTCTTCGCCACGGCTCCGGCGGCTCTTCCGCACACTCTCCTCGAGTGCCGCCATGAGGTCGACGACCTGCGCCGACGGGGCCTCCGTCGCCGGCGGGGGCTCCACCTCACGGCCCTCCAGCTTCGCCGACACCACCCGGACCAGCGCGTCGGTGTAGTCGTCGTGCAGTTCCTCCTCCGGCACCTCGCTCATGCTCGCCATGAGGTCCTCGGCCCGTTGCAGCTCCTCATCGGTGAGCCGGATGTCCTGGTCGGGAGCGAGGCCGGTGTGCGGTCGGATCTCGTCCGGCCAGAGCATCGTGTGCATGGTCAGCGCGCCCTCGTGGATGCGGATCAGGGCGAGCACTTCCTTGCCGCGGAGGGCGACCTTGCCGACGGCCACCTTGCCGGAACGTTCCAGCGCGTCCCGCAGCAGGACGTAGGGCTTGGCCGCGGCCTGGCCGTCCGCCCGCAGGTAGTAGGCGCGGTCGAGCTGGAGGGGGTCGATCTCCTGGCTGGGCAGGAAGGCGAGCAGCTCGAAGGTCTTGGCGGTGGGGATGGGCAGGTGGTCGAAGTCCTCGTCGGTCAGCGGCACGACCTCGTCCCGGGAGACCGGATAGGCGCTGGCGATCTCCTCGCCCGGCACCACGTTCCCGTCGAGTTCGCACACCTTGCGGTTGCGGATCCGGCCGTTGTCCTTGGCGTGGACGCGGTGGAGGGCGATGTCGTGGGACTCGGTGGCGCTCACGACCTGGACGGGGATCGTGACCAGGCCGAAGCTGATCGCACCTCGCCAGATGGGCCGCGGCATGACGTTCCCTTTCTTCGGTTTTGTCATGCTATGCGGGTCATGCGGAGGGTGCAGCCGACGGCTCAGCCGTTCAGACGGGCCGGAGCGCCCGCTCGGGGTGGCAGATGTCGCACGGCTCGACGTCCGGGTCGGCCAGCAGGGCGTACGCCTCCGCGGTGGGCACCCGTTGGTGCGCGGCCCGGGCGTGCCAGCAGTCCCGCCGGTGCAGTCGGCGGGTGGGGCCCGCGGCCGTCCGCCACAGATTCTCGACCTGCCACTGCCGGCCGGAGACCGCCCCGTGCGTCGGCACCGCGGTGTAGTCCTCGCCGGGGATCGGGGTGACACTGGCCGCCGGCGCGCTGAACGCGACAGGTGTGGGCTCGGCGACGGTGCGCCCGTCACCGAGGGTGCCGCGGGCCGTGAGGACGGCCTCCAGCTCGTACCACCAGTGCCCGTCGGGCGTGCGGGTCCGCCCGATGACGATGACGTCGAGCTGCTGGCCGTCGGGGAGGGTGGCCCTGGCCCAGGGGCCCGCCGACGCGTAGCGATCATCCTGCACCGTTCGATTCTAGTTCGAATCATGGAGTGGGGGTCGTTCCTGCTGCTCCCGTTCCCGCCCGTCCCTCCCCGCCGCCAGGGGCCGGTCCCGGCGAGGGGAGCCGGCGGGCCGCCCGAGGCAGGGGGAGAGAGCGCCGAGGGGCCGCCGGTGAGAGCGGAAAGCGGCGGAAAGCAATAGATCCGGCGCCTCTTCCTCTTCTGCGGTGCCGCAGGCAACCCTGAGGAAGGGGGTGGGCGTGCCACCGGGCCGCCCCGGCCACCTGCGCGTCCAGCAGATCCCTGCGCCCCGCGGGCCCATACGCCCCACAGCCCCCGACGCCCGACAGAACCCGTTGCCCTTGAGGAGCCACCATGCATGACGGTCCGCATCCGGCCACTGAGGCGGACGAGGCGCCTGCCCCGGCCCCGGACGGTGTCCGCACCGCGGCCCCGGACCGCGGCGACGTCCCGACCGTGGCGGGAGGCAGGGGAACCGGGACGCCGGACGGCGGCTGGTCCATCGACTCACGCTGCGTCAACTGCGATGTCGCACGCCAGCTCGCCCCGGACCTGATCCGCGAGGCCGACGGCCGCTCCGAGCTCGTCCGGCAGCCGCGCGACCCCGGCGAGACACGGCAGCTGCACGCCGCCGCGCTCGCCTGCCCCACCCGCTCGATCCGCCCGGCCGGCGGGCGGCTCGCGGCCGTCCCGGATCCCTTCCCGCTGGCCCTGAACGACTCCGTCCTCCTGTGCGGGCACAACTCCCCGCAGACGGCCGGCGCCAACTCCTATCTGCTGCGCCGTCCGTCGGGCGGCGCGATGATGATCGACACCCCGCGCTGGAGCGGCGCACTGGGCGCCCGGTACGCGGCGCTGGGCCCCGTCACCGATGTTCTGCTCACCCACCGGGACCACGCCAAGCACGGCCGGCGCTGGGCCGATCACCTCGGCGCCCGGCTGTGGATCCACGAAGGTGATCTCGACGCCGCACCGGACGCCGACCGTGTCCTGCGCGGCACGGACCCCGTGGAGATCGGCGAGGGGGTGACGGCGTATCCGTTGCCCGGGCACACCCGCGGCAGCGTGCTGTTTCTCGCCGACGGGCTCCACTGCTTCAGCGGGGACAGCCTGTACTGGTCGCGCGGCGCGGCCGATCTGGCGGTGACGGAGAGCGTCACCTTCCACTCGATCGAGGAGCTGGGCGCCTCGTTGGCCCGGACGGCCCACCGGCTGCGTTTCGAGTGGCTGCTGCCGGGCCACGGCGACCGCAAGCGGCTCCCGGCGGGGGAGATGGCACAGCGGCTGAACCGGCTGACGGCCCGGGTCGGCCGGCTCCGGCCCCGGCCCGTCGACTTCTCCGCCGTGCGCTGGTGAGAGCGGCGGGCGCGGCGACGGGGATCCGCGTGCGGGAGTGTCCCGATGCCGTCGGCTCGCTGCCGGGTTCCTCGCCGTGCGGGGGTGCGGCCGGCGGGCGAGGATGGAGCCGGTCCGGTGGGTGCCCCCGCGCCTGGTCGGAGGGTGCGGGGATGGCGCCTGCGGCAGACGGGAGGTCGGGCATGTTCGGCAGCACCAAGGCGTTCAGCGGGTTCGCCGTGAACGATGTACAGCGCGCCAAGGACTTCTACGGCACGACTCTCGGCCTGCGGGTGTCGGAACTGGACGGCCTGCTGATGCTGCACATCGAGGGCGGCACGGAAATCCTGATCTACCCCAAGGAGGACCACACCCCCGCGTCGTTCACCGTTCTCAACTTCCCGGTGGACAACATCGAACGGGCTGTGGACGCGCTGACCGCGAAGGGCGTGACCATCGAGCGCTACGGCGCCTTCGAGACCGACGAGCGGGGCATCTTCCGGGGCGGCGGCCCGTACATCGCATGGTTCAAGGACCCCGCCGGGAACGTGCTGTCCGTCCTCCAGGAACGCTGACCACGCGCCCGTAGCTGGCCAGGGGCGGGGTCCCGGTCCCGGTCCGGAGGCCCACCGCCGGGGCCCCGTCCGTCCCGCACCGTCGGGGCCGCCCCGTCGGGGCGGGGATCCGGATCCCCTGGTTCCGAGCGGGCCGGCGGGCTACAGGTCGAAGATCTCGCCGTGCGGAGGCGGCGGCCCCGACAGGGGGAACGCGGGCACCCGCTCGTCCTCGATCATCGCCTTGATCTCGCGGCGCAGCTCCGGGGTGTCGGTGTGCCGGTGCACCGACACCGCGTGCTCGACCGCCGCGCGGAGCACCTCTTCCTCCGTGTCACCGGAGATGGTGAGCGTGCAGTCCGACTCGCTGGGGAGCTTCCGGCAGTCGGCGACTTTCCTGGTCATGACGGCCTCCTCGACGTTCGGCTCCTCTCCTCAGGCTAACCCTCACGGAAGCCGCCCATCGGGATGAAAGGGACGGCCCCGGGCGTGAGCGGATGAGGGCGGGATGCGACGGGACCGCTCCGGCTCCACGCTGGAGACATGAGCGACACCAGTCCCCTGGATGCACCTGCGCCGGTCGTCGTCTGGGGCCCGGAGCCCGACGACCCGCCGTTCCGTCTGGTCGAGGTCAACGGCGCGATGGCGGGCAAGGCGCACGGCATTGCGGACGTGGTCACCTTCATCCTGCGGGCCGGGCTGACAGACTTCGACGTGGAGGACCCGATGGTCGTGCGCTGGGTGAACGGCGGTCCGTACGACTGGATGCCTCACTGACCTCGGGACATTCCACTCCCTCGGTCCACTCGGCCCCATCCGTCGGCCGAAGTCCGTCCGACGAAGTCCGCCCGCCGACGTCCGCCCGCCAACGTCCGCCCGCCAACGTCCGCCCCGGCTCGTCGCTCCACCGGGCTTGCCGCTGCCGCACGCTGCCGCCGACCTGCGGACCCCGGGCCTGCGGACCCCGGCGGGAACGCGCCCGCGCCTATCGCCGGTGCCGGCGGATCGCGCGGGTCAGGGCCGGGGGCAGGAGGTCGGCGGCCAGCCGGTGGGCGCGTGAGGGCCGGCGGGGAGTGCCGTTCGACGTGGCGCGGTCCGGGCCGCCGTGTCCGGAGGGGGCCTCGTGGGCGAACCGGGACACCGGAGCCGCCGGCACCTCGGGGCGTCCCGAGAAGCGCAGGACCCGCCGGCCCGCGATCTCCTGCCTGCTCAGATGCGTTCCGCGCCGCCACTCCTCGTCGGCCAGCAGCGCCTCCTGGATCGGCTCGGGGTCGCCCCAGGTGCCGTAGAGCTTCTGGGTGCTGAGGCAGACCGGTCGCAGCCCCCGGTTGAAGACCGCCTCCCAGACGGCCGCCGCCACTCCCGGCGTGTGCTCGGAGCGGTAGTCGTCGAGCACGACGAGGCCGTCGGGCACCAGAGCGCTTCGGGCCGTAGCGATGTCGCCCGCCACGTGCTCGTACAGATGCGAGGCGTCGACATGGACGAACCGGCATGAATCCGGCTCGACATGGGCCGGGACCACCGAGGTGGGGCCCTGTATGACGTCGGGCAGCGTGTCGTGAAAGGCCAGGTAGTTCTGCTCGAAGGCGAGCCGGGTGAGGGTCGGGTAGGACTTCCGGGCCTCGGCCGCGTTCCGCTCGTCCGGGGCGGGACCGTCGAACAGGTCGCAGACCGTGAAGCGCTCGCCCTCCCGCAGGAAACCGGCGGTGAAGATCGCGCTCTTGCCCATGAAGGCGCCCAGTTCCATGAGGTCCCCACGCACGTCGAGGCGTTCCTGGCGGGACAGAAAATAATGGAAGAGCACCTGGTCGAGGCTGGGAAACCAGCCCTTGACGTCATTCAGCCGACAGGGGCGCTGCGTTGTCGCGGGAGTGAGGCTCGCCGTCATGTGTCGTCCTCGCTGGGGCAGGGAACGGGCGGAATCCGCCGCCACCGTAAAGGCCGAAAAGCATCGCTCAACCGTCGGTCATGTGTGTTTTGTGTGCCGGTCGCGACGGGTGATCAAGGGTCGTCACGGGTTCATCCCGCGGCCGGCCGGGGTTGGCCGCGCGGTTGCTCCCTGATCGGCCCGGCCGGCTGACAGCCCAGTCCGGCCACCCGAGCTCACTCGCGCCCCGCCACAGGAGACCGACCCCGTGCCCGCCCGCACGGGCACCGTTCCCGGGCCCCGGAAGCGGCCGCGGGCCCGGCGGGGGCCCGCGCGGCGGCCGGTCAGCGCAGGGTGCGGCGGTAGGCCAGGACGCTGGGCAGGGTGAGATAGCGGCGGTCCACACCGCCGCTCTCGCATTCGAGCTCGCCCGCGTCGATCAGCGCGGCGACGCGGTGGACGCCCAGGCCGAGCAGTCCGGCCGCCGTCCGTACCGTGACGCTCATCCCGGCGAAGACCGGCGGAATCGGCCCGTGGCCGCCGTCGCCGGGCGGTCCGGCGGAACACTGCCCCCCGAGCATCCGTGCCCCTCCCCCTCGTTCCACGGGACGGCACGCCGTCCCCACGCCCCGCCCCTGCCTCTCAGGTGCCGTTCGAGCGCTCGGTGCGTGCCTCACGGAGGTTCCCCGGCCCCTCGGACGGTGCCGGTCGCGCAGGTCCTGGCGTTCCGCCCGGCCCGTCCGGGCGGGCGTCTCCCCTCGCCCGGTCTCCCCGAGCAATCGGGCGGCAGACCGGGCCGTCCCAGCGGCCACGCACCCCGGCGGTCACCTGACGCGACGCACCACCGGGCATGGCCCTCCGGGCACGCCACCGGAGGAGACGGGTGTGCCGGCCGTGGCGTTCCACCGGGGGACGGAGGAATACGTCACACGGAAGACCTCACAGGGACGGCAGCTCAGGGCGGGGGCGGCGGCGACGCCTCCGGCCCCATTGGTCCGATATGCCGGGTTCCATCGGCCGGAGTTACGGTCGAAGAGGAGAGATCCGACCTCCCGCGGAAGAGGCACGTGCCATGGCTTCCGAGATCCTCGGCACCACAACCGCCCTGACGGACCTGCGCACCGGCTTCACGGGGGAGGTGATCACACCCGACGACGCCGCGTACGACGACGCCCGGACGGTCTTCAACGCGATGATCGACCGGCGGCCCGCTGTCATCGCCCAGTGCGCGACCCCGGAGGACATCGCGAGAGCCCTCCGCTTCGGTCGGGAGCTGGGCCTGGAGATCGCGGTGCGCGGCGGGGGACACAGCGTCGCGGGCATGGCCCTCACCGAGGGCGGCCTCGTCGTCGATCTGCGGCGGATGAACGCGGTGGCCGTGGACCCCGAGGCCCGCACGGCCCGGGTCTCCGGCGGCGCCACCATGAGCCACCTCGACCGGGCGGCCGAACCGCACGGCCTGGCGACCACCGGCGGCCGGGTGTCCACCACCGGGGTGGGCGGCTTCACCCTCGGCGGCGGATCGGGCTGGCTGGACCGCAAGTTCGGGCTCGCCTGCGACAACCTGCTCTCCGTCAGCCTCGTGACCGCCGACGGCAGCACCGTGCGGGCGGACGAGGACGAGAACCCGGAACTGTTCTGGGCCCTCCACGGCGGCGGCGGGAACTTCGGCGTGGCGACCTCGTTCACCTTCCGCATGCATCCGCTCCCGGCCGTGACCGCGATGATCCTGATGTGGCCCGCCGACGCCGGCCCCGAAGTGGCGCGCGCCTACCGCGACTTCCTGGAGTCCGCACCGGACGAGGTCGGCGGCGGATTCATCTACTTCACCGGGCCGCCCGAGGAGTTCGTGCCCGAGGGGCTGGTGGGGCGGCTGGTCTGCGCGGTCCTGGTCACCTACGCGGGCGGGGAGGCGGCGGCCCGCGCGGTCGCGGCCCCGGTCCTGGAGCTCGGGCACGCGGCCGAGATGATCACCGAACTGCCCTACGCCGAGCTGCAGTGCATGCTCGACGACCCGCCCGGCTGCCGCAACTACTGGTCCGCGGAGCACCTGGACAGCTTCCCGGACGAGGCGGTGGACCTGTTCTGCGCCCGCGCCTCCGACATGATCGTGCCGTCCCCCTCCCAGCACGTGCTCTTCCCGCAGGGCGGCGCGACCGCGCGGGGCAACCCGGACTACCCCGTCCCCTGGCGGAACGCGTCCTGGGTGGCCCATCCGTTCGGACTGTGGGAGGACCCGGCCGACGACGAGCGGGGCCGGCGGTGGGCGCACGACATCCGTGCCGACCTCCGGCCGTGGTCCAGCGGGGCCGTGTACCTCAACTTCATCGGGAACGAGGGCGAGGAACGGCTGATCTCCGGCTTCGGGCCCGAGAACTACCGCCGGCTCGCGGCGGTGAAGGCCACCTACGACCCGGACAACGTCTTCCGGCTCAACCACAACATCACGCCGGCGTGAGCGCGTGAGAGTGAGGCCGGAGCCGAAGCCGGCGTGACGAGCGGAGCCGAAGCCGGCCTGAAGCCGGGTTCGCGGCGCTCCGGCCGAGTTCAGGGCACTCCGGCAGGCGCCGGCCGCAGTGCCGTGAACGGCCGGACTCACTCCGACGACCGGTGTCCGCCCTCGTCGCCCGGCGCCGCGTCGTCGGCCGCCGCCGAATCCGCGGCAGCTGTATCCGCGGCCGCCGCTTCCCCGGACGCTTCCCCGGACGCTGCCGAGGGGGTTCCGGCGGCGGCGCCGCCCCGGAGGCGTTCGAGGTCGGAGGCCCGGACCTGGATGACGAACAGGGCGATCAGCGCCGCGACGATCGTGAACGCGGCCGAGGCGATGAACGCCGTGGAGACGCCCGTGGCGAGCACCTGGTCTCCCCAGGGCGCCGGCAGCTCGCCGGTGCGCTGGAACTGTGCGCGTTCCGAGGGGGTCGCCTGGGCGAGGAACGCCGGGACCTGCTCGGTCGCCTCGTTCCGGCTCGCCGTACCGAAGACCGTGACCAGGATGGACAACCCGAGCGAGCCGCCCACCTGCTGCGTCGCGTTGAGCATGCCGGACGCCGCGCCCGACTCCTGCGGGGCGACCCCGGAGACCGCCATCAGGGTCAGCGACACGAACTGCATGCCCATGCCCAGTCCGAAGATCAGCATCGGGCCGAGGACACTGCCCGCGTACGTACTGTCCACATCGGTCTGCGTCAGCCAGGACAGGCCCCCCGCGGCGAGGATCGCGCCGACCACCATGAACGGCTTGGGGCCGTACTTCGGCAGCAGTTGGGACGTCGTTCCCGCGCCCACCGCGATCACCGCGCTCACCGGCAGGAACGCCAGCCCGGCCTGGAGCGGGCTGAAGTTCAGCACGTTCTGCACGAAGAGCGTGAGGAAGAAGAACATTCCGAAGATCGCCGCGGCGAGGCTGAGCATCATGCCGTACGAACCCGCGCGGTTGCGGTCGCGGAACATCTTCAGCGGGGTGATCGGCTGTCTGGAGCGCCGCTCGATGGTGAGGAAGGCCGTGAGCAGGACAATGGCCGCGCCGAAGGCGACGAGGGTCAGCGGATCGCGCCAGCCGTCCTCCGACGCCCGGATGAAGCCGTAGACCAGCGAGGCCATACCGGCCGTGGAGGTCAACGCACCCGCGAAGTCGAAGTGACCGGCATGCCGCTCGGACTCCCTGATGTGGCGGGGCGTGGCGAAGGCGATGAGCAGCCCGATCGGCACATTGACGAAGAACACCCAGCGCCAGTCGAGCCATTCGACGAGGATGCCGCCCATGAGCAGGCCGATCGCGCCGCCGCCCGCGGAGACGGCCGCGAAGACGCCGAACGCCCGGTTGCGCTCCGGGCCCTCCCGGAAGGTCGTGGTGATCAGGGCCAGCGCGGTGGGGGACGCGATCGCACCGCCCACGCCCTGCAGGGACCGGGCGGCCAGCAGCTGGGGGGCGTTCTGCGCGAGACCGCCGAGCAGGGAGGCGAGCACGAACAGCAGCACGCCGAAGATGAACACCCGCCTCCGGCCGAGGATGTCACCGAGCCGTCCGCCGAGGAGCAGCAGACCGCCGAAGGTCAGCGTGTAGGCGTTGATGACCCACGACAGGCTCTCGGTCGAGAAGCCGAGGGAGCTCTGGATGTGCGGGAGCGCGATGTTCACGATGGTGATGTCGAGGACCACCATCAGCTGACAGGACGCGATGACGAGGAGCGCAATGGCGCTGCCGCCGCCCCGTTCCGGGGCTTCGGCAGAACCGGCGGATGTGGAGTGGGAGCTCGTCATGGTCTTCCCGCGCTCACGACGGCGACGATCGGGTGCGTTCCCGTGGTGATCAGGCACGTTCCGGTGATCAGGCACGTCCGCGGCCCCTGATCGGGCCTCACCCCTGACCGGGCCTTCCACGACCCGTGATCGGGAACTTCTACGACCCTAAGCCCGCCTCCGGGGGCCCACCACTCGAACGGCCCACAGCCCGGTGCCCGTCCCGCCGGTCGCTTCCGGGCCGGTCGGACCGGGGTCTCGCTGAACCGGACGGACCAGGAACGGGCCGCTCGGCACCGGACCGGTCACGGCTTGGCGGACGGCGACACCCAGGCCCGGTACCGCCCGTTCCCCGACAGCGGCGGCAGCGGGACGACGCGCCATCCGCGGGAGTAGGAGGGCGGCGGCGCGTTCCCGGTCCCGAGGTGGACCACGGGCCGGCGGCCGGCCACGTCGAGCAGTTCCGCCGGGGTGATGCTGCGGTCGTTCCCCCGGATCTGCCGCGAGGAGCAGCCGGTGCGGAACGCGATCCGGACGGCCTCGTGCCCGCTGATCACACAGGGCGCCCGCACCCCCTGCCGGTGCAGTCCGGCGGCGATCCGGTCGACGGACTCCCGGGTGACGCGGGCGCGGGACACCATGCTCCGCAGCACCGCGTACTGCACGGCGAGGTGCCCGGCCAGGGCGAGGACCAGCACGCCGACGACCACCGGACGCAGCCCCGGCCGCACCCCCGCCACCATGCTGACCAGGCACAACGCCACCGGCAGGGCCAGCAGGGCGTACACCGGCAGCAGGAAGCGGGGCGCGGCGTAGTCGATCAGCAGCAGATAGGGCACGGCGAGGAACAGTCCGGTGACGACGGGCAGCAGGGCCACGGCCGTGCGGCGGGCGCGGGCCGCGGCGACGACCCCGCCCGCGGCGAGCAACGGCAGCGCGAACCACCAGGCCGCAGTCGCCGGGTGCCGCCACGGCACCTCGCACGGCCTGCACAGCGAGCGCCCCTCCAGGGCGCGCACCTGGTCGTCGACGGCGAAGTGCAGGCCCATACCGCCCTGGACCTCGCCCGCCCGCTCCAGCCGGGCGAACAGCCCGCCGTACCGGACGTACGCCTCGATGATCCACTCGGCGCTGCCGGCGAGCACCCCCGCCGCCAGCACCAGCAGCACCACCGGACGCCGCCAGGCGCGTACGCACAGCGCGGCGACGGCGAGCGGCAGGGCCAGCCAGAACGCGTCCGCGGGGCGCATCAGCGCGGTGAACGCCACCGCGCAGCCCAGCCCGGCCAGGGCACGGCGGTCCACGCGTCCCGGGCCGGCCGGCCGAGCTGTGAGGTCCGGGCCGGCCGGACGGTCTGAACCGGACGAACGGCCAGGGTCCGCCGGGCGGCCAGGGTCCGCCGGACCGGCTCCGGCCCGGCGGGCCCCGTCCTGGCAGGCCCGGACGGGGCCGTCCTCACCCGCCCCGGCCGGGCGGCTCCGGACGGCGCGCAGGAAGCATCCGGTGGCGAACAGCGCCCCGTACGCGACCCACAGATTGGGCATGGCCTGCGGCCCGTAGTACAGGGTGATCCACAGCAAGGCGAAGAGCGCTCCGGCGAGGGCGAGCACCGGGGCGGGCAGCAGCCGCCGCCACACCCACAGGGCGAGCAGGAGTCCCAGGCCGGAGAGCACCGCCAGATACACCCGGAGCACGGTGACCGACGTGGTCAGCTCGGTGACGGGCGCGACGAGGAAGCTGATGCCCCGGGCGCGCGGCGCGCTGAAGAACGCGGCGGGGGCATGCGGGCTGACCTGGCTGATGTAGACCGTCTCGTCCCAGCCTAGGCCGATGCCGGGCATCACCAGGACGAGCTGGGCGAGGGTGAACGCGGCGGCGACGGCGGCGAGCAGGGGCAGCGGACGGGTCGCCGGACGGCCGCCCGGGCGGGTGCCGGATCCTCGCCGGCCGGGGCCGACGGCCAGACTCGCTGGGTGCATGACCGACCTCGCCGTACCTCGGACGCGTGGTCGGATCCCGGAAGGGCGCGGACTCCCACGGCGTGTGCGGATGAGCTCGGCTCCACGCTCCGCCGGGCGCACCGGGACGGCCAGGCGGGAGAGGCAGTCGGCGCAACGATGCCCCCGAAGGGGTACGGCGGCGTCCACGCCGGTGACCGGCCGCCCGGCACGGCGTCCCTCCGCACCGCGGCCGGGGGCGAGCCTCGCCGTGACCAGGGGCGAGCCGCGCCGCGACCGGGCAGCCGATGACCGGGGCCGGGCCTCGGCCAATGACCGGGTGGGCCTCAGCCGACGAGCGGGCCCGGGCCTCAGCCGATGACCGGGCCGGGCCTCAGCCGGTGACCGGCCGCCCGGTGAAGCGGTGCCACCAGTGGGTGCGGCGCGGGTGCACCGCCCGGCCCAGCCGCCGCCCGAGCAGCAGGTAACCCAGCAGCGCGCCGGAGGTGTTGAGGATGACGTCGTCGATGTCGAACGCCCGTCCGGTGACCAGCGCGCCCTGCACCAGCTCGACCAGGACCATCACCACGGCGGTGGCGACGCCGACCCGCAGCAGCCCGCGGGCGCGGGGCACCAGCACCGGCAGCAGCAGCCCGAACGGGACGCCCAGCACGATGTTGCCGCCGATCTGCTTCACCGTGTCGCGGAAGGCGGGCTGGGAGACGTAGTCGCGGATCGAGTCGCCCGGCCGGAGGTTGCTGTGCGTCAGCGGCTCCGAGGCCGACGACGGGACCAGGGTGAGCTTGGCCAGGACGACCGCGAAGCCCACCATCGCGGCGAACGCCACCAGCATCAGCAGCACCCGGACCGCGGTGGGGGTACGCGGTGCCGCGGCGGCGGGCTCCCGCTCCACGCCCTGCGGGCGCCCGGGCCACCAGGCGCGGAGAGCTCCCCGCCGGGACGCGTCGCCGCTCCGGGACGCCGTCGCCCGCCCACCGCGCGCGCCCGTCCGGTTCCTCCCGGACGCCCCGCCCCGCCCGAAGACCGTGCCCCGCCCGGAGGCCTTGTTCTTCGCTGCCGCCGCGCCCTTCCCCGAGGTCACGCCCGTCCTCGACGCCGTGCCCGTCCCGGACGTCCCACTCTTCCCGGAAGCCCCGCTCTTCCCGGACCCCTTGCTCTTCCCGGAAGCCTTGCCGATCTCGTAGCCGAACAGCACCACTCTGCGTGCCATGAGGTACCCCAAGTCCGGGGCGGATCCGTGGTGGGGGCACGGGATTCCGCCGCTGCCATTGCCGGTGTCGCCTCACTCGCGGTTACCCGGAGTCCGGCACGGCACGCGCCCCGCCTCGGCGGCCCGGGGTTCGGCGGCGGGCAGGGGCCACTGCCCGTCCGGGGCGATCGAGCAGCACACACGGACGAGGCGACCGGTCCGGAAGGGCCTCGTCCGGCCGCGGCGCCCCCTCACCCCCCGGACGGGATGAGGGGGCGCCGCGGCCGTTCCGTTCAGACGCCGATGTCGCGGCCGTCCCGGCGCCACACCGTGACGACCGACGGGCGCACCAGCGTGCCGGGCCCGTCCGGCCAGGTCGACGCGGGCTTCTCGACGCTGGCGCCGTCGACCTCGCCCGGATGCTGCACCGCCACCAGGACCCTCTTGTCCTGCACGACCGGACCGCAGGTCTCGGCGCCCTTGGGGACGGTGAGGAACTGCCGCACCTCGCCGCGCCGCTCACCGGCCGTCGCCACGCCGAACAGCCCGTCGTGGCTGCCCAACGCGTTGCCGTCGGTGGAGATCCAGAGGTTGCCGTACGCGTCGAACGTGATGTTGTCCGGGCAGGAGATCGGGCTGACGTGCTCCTTGGGGAAGCCGCCGAAGTAGGTGGCCGGGTCCTCCGGGTCGCCGCACACCAGGAACAGCCGCCAGGAGAAACGCTTCGCCGCCGGGTCGTCCCGCCGCTCGGCCAGCTCCAGCACCTGGCCGTGCTTGTTGCCGTTGCGCGGGTTGACCTCGTCGGCACCGGCCTTGCCCGGCTTGCCGCGGTCGGTGTTGTTGGTCAGCGCGACATAGACCCGTCCGGTGCGCGGGCTCGGCTCCACGTCCTCGGGCCGGTCCATCTTGGTGGCGCCCGCCTTGTCCGCGGCGATCCGGGTGAAGACGTACACCTCCTCGGCCGTCATGCCCTCCACGTAGGAGGTGTCGCCGCTCGCCAGCGGGATCCACTCGCCGGTCCCGTCGAACCGGCCGTCCTCCGGGAGCTTGCCGGAGCCGTCGATCTCCCCGGCCGGGCTGTCGCCGGTGAACTTCGCGACGTAGAGGGTGCCCTCGTCCAGCAGCGTGCGGTTGTGCTCCCGGGCGGCACTGCCGGTGCCGCGCATCATCCGCTTGGCGGAGACGAACTTGTAGAAGTAGTCGAACCGCTCGTCGTCCCCCATGTAGAGAACGGGCCGGCCGTCGTCGGTGAGCCGCGGCTCGGCGGCCTCGTGCTTGAAGCGGCCCAGGGCGGTGAGCTTCCGCGGCGTGGAGTCCGGGTCGTACGGGTCGATCTCGACGACCCAGCCGAAACGATTGCTCTCGTTCGGCTCCCGGGCCACGTCGAACCGCCGGTCGAACCGCTCCCACTTGCGCTCCGAGGCACCGCCGGTGATGCCGTAGCGCTTGAGGCGGGCCGCCGTCTCCGGGTCGGTGACGGATCCGCCGTTGGCGAAGTACTGGTTGACGTTCTCCTCGCCGGACAGCACGGTCCCCCAGGGGGTGATGCCGCCGCCGCAGTTGTTGAGCGTGCCGAGGATCCGGGTGCCGGTGGGGTCCGCGGAGGTGCGCAGCAGCTTGCTGCCGGCCGCCGGGCCGGTCACCTCGAACGGTGTCGTGGCGGTGATCCGGCGGTTCAGCCGGTGGCGGGGCACCGCCGTGAGCTTCCCGGACCGGCGCTCCTCCGCCGCGACGAGGACGGACAGCCCGTGCGCCGCCCAGCCGATCTCCGCCTGCTCCCGGGTGGGGTCGTCCGGGTCGTAGTGGGCGAACATCAGCTGCTCGTCGGTGTACTCGTGGTTGATCACCAGCAGTTGGCGGCCGCGCTCGCCCGGCACGTCCAGCACGGCCATGTAGTCGTTGTTGTAACCGAACTGGCCGGCCTGCGCCTTCGCCGACTGCCGGTCGGGGTCGAAGGCGGGCGCCCCGCGCAGGATCGGGTCGCCCCAGCGGATCAGGATGTTCTTTGCGTACCCCTCGGGGACGGTGACCGCGTCCGTGGTGTTCGGCCCGACCAGGGGGAACCGCAGGCCGCGGGCGGCCCGGTTCGCCGCCTGTCCGGCCCGGTCCGCCGCGCCGGCCGTGCCCGCCGGGGCCGCGGCGCGGGCCTGCGGTGCCTGCCCGGTGGCGGTGGCGCCGGCCGCGGCGGCCACGGTGACGACCGCGCCCGCCCGCAGCAGCGAACGGCGCGACAGGGCCTCGGCCACCACATCGCCGAGGTAGGCGTTCCCACTGGTGTTCGGCACCTCGTGGAAACAGGCATCGCCGCAGCGGTAGCGGCAGGTCATCGCGGAACGTCCGCCCGGGTGCGAGCTGATCAGCGGCAGCAGTCTGCGCACGTCTTCCCCTCCGTAGGGCCCTCACCGGCGCAGCGCGCCGACATGATGTCGGAATAGGTCCGCGGTGACGCTAGGGGTGCGGTCCCGCTCCTGGGAGGACTGCGGGTGAACGCACGATGAACGAGGACGGACGGACCAATTCCGCCCTCCCGCACGGACGTTGGCACGAGCCACTACGATCCGCGTCATGACCGACGAGTTGCTGATCGATCTGCGCGGCCGGGACCTGGGGACCCTGGACGCGTTCTGGGACGCCGTCCGGGAGCCCTGCGCGCTGCCCGCCTGGTTCGGCCGGAATCTCGACGCCTGGTGGGACGTCATCGAGTCGCGCGGGATCTCACGTGTGATCGACGCCCATGAAGTCCTCGTCGTACAAGCGGACACGGCAGGTCTCTTCGCTCCGGACAATCCGGAGGGGAAACGACTCGCCGGGCTGTTCGCGGAAGCCACCCGCGCCCGGCTGGAACTCGCTTGAGCCCATTCCCGTGCGCCGTCCGGACATTGGCGGCGGACCGCGGCCGGAGCCGCGAGAACCACGGAGCGGCGCGGCACCGGAACATACCTGATGAGCCCCGCCCGTCAGCGGATTTCTCCGGCTGTCGATCCTGCTATTCGGTTTCTGCATGAGCGTTCCATTTCCCGGCCCGCATCGCGCCGCCCGCCCGGCGGGAACGCCCCCTTCGAGCACAATCGGGTCTCGTTCATTGGCCCGATCCGCATCACCCGGCGTCAAAACCGGAGCCTGACGAACAGATACCGGTAGCCTTACGTGTCCGTCCTGGTCAGGGACGAATTCCCGCACCGCGGACATTCATCGCACCCGATACGTGTGAAGGGCTTAATCCCATGGGCATTCGGAGTCTGCTGCGGAATGCGTTCGGCCGGTCGCGGGCGACCGGGAACGATGAGCCGACCGTGCCGGAGGCACGTGGCGCCGAGGCGACGACGGGCGGGACGGCGGACGCCGCCCCCACCGCCACCGCGCCGGTCCCGGCTCAGTCGACGCCGGCCGAACCCGCATCCGCGTCCCCGCAGCCGGAGAAGAGCGATTCCCACCTCGCCGCCTTCGACAGCGGCGCCACGGAGCCGGCCCCGCGGCAGGAGCCGGCCGCCCGGCAGGATCCGGCGGCCGAGGACCGGCGGGCCGACGCACGCCGGCAGGAGGGCACCGCCTCCGCCGGGACGCCCGGGGCCGACCGCGCGGCGGCGCCGGCGGACACCGCGTCCGCCGCCGTGCCCGCCCAGGCAGCGTCGCCCGACCCCGAGACCGAGCCCGAGACCGCGGAGGCGGCGCAGCCGGAGGCCCTGGCCGTGCCCGCGCAGGCCAAGCCGGTCGAGGAGCCCCGGAACACCCAGGTGCCCGCCCAGGCCGAGCCCGCGGACACGGAGCCCGCCCCGGCCGCGAGCACGGAGCAGACGGACAGCGCCGCAGCGGACGCCGTCACCGGGCCGGAAACCGTCACCGAGCCCGAGCCCGAGCCCGTCGCCGAGCCGGGGGCCGCCGACGCCCAGGCGTCGGAGCCCCTCGCCCCCGCGGAGCCGGGGGCCGTCACCACGCCCGCGCCCGAGGCCACCGCCGAGGCGGTCGCCGCTCCCGCGGCCGAGCCCGCGCCCGAGGCCACCGCCGAGGCGGTCGCCGCTCCCGCGGCCGAGCCCGCGCCCGAGGCCGCCGCAGAGCCGGAGCCGACGCCGGAGACCGCTGCCACCGCGGAGCCGGAGGCCGTCGTCACCCCGGAACCGCAGGCCGTCGTCGCCGCGGAGCCGGAGGCCGCTCCCGAGCCGGATGCCGCCACCGCCCCGGAGACCGCTCCCACGCCGGAGCCCCTCGCCGCCCCGGAGCCCGAGGCCGCCGCCGCGGACCGGGCCGAGCCCGTCACGGCCACGCCCACCGAGGCGGAGCCCGCCACCGCGGAGCCCGTCGCCCACGAGGCCGCCGAGGCCGTCGAGGCCGCCCCGGCCGGTTCCGCCGGCGCCATCTCGCTCACCAAGATCGAGGAGTCCGCGCCGGGCCTGGTCAGCCTCTACAAGAGCGCCGGCTCCGCCCTCGGCGCCCAGGGCCTCACCGGGACGCGCGCCGCCGTCTACCTCGTGCTCGACCGCTCCGGCTCCATGCGCCGGTACTACAAGGACGGCACGGTCCAGCACCTCGCCGAGCAGACGCTCGCGCTCTCCGCCCACCTCGACGACGACGGGACCGTCCCCGTCGTGTTCTTCTCCACCGACATCGACGGCACCGCGGACGTCTCCCTGGACGACCACTCCGGCCGGATCGAGACCCTGCACTCCGGCCTCGGCCACATGGGCCGGACGAACTACCACCGGGCCATCGAGACCGTCGTCGAGCACTACCAGAAGTCCGGCACCACCGCCCCGGCCTTCGTGATCTTCCAGACGGACGGCGCCCCCACGTCCAAGCCCGCCGCGGAAAAGGCGATCTGCGAGGCCGCCGGGCTCCCGATCTTCTGGCAGTTCATCGGGTTCGGCGAGCCCGACGCGAAGGGCTTCGACTTCCTGCGGAAGCTCGATGTGCTGACCGTCCCCGACCGGCGCCCGGTGGACAACGCCGGCTTCTTCTCCGCCGGTGCCGACCCGCTGACCGTCGCCGACGCGGAGCTCTACAGCCGGCTCACGGCCGACCTCCCGCAGTGGCTGACCGAGGCGCGCGCCGCCGGCATCCTGCGCTGACGTGCGCCGCGGAACCGTCCGCGGCCGGCCGCCGCACACCACCGGCCGGCCGCGGACCTCCGCACGGCGCACCCGTACCTCACCCCTGGATCCCACCCCCGGGCCTCGCCCCACGGCGGGCATCCGGCGGGGCATCCGCACCCGCACCCACGGGGCGTACCTCGGGGCCTACCACGGGAAAAAGCGTGCGGAAAAAGGGGGCGCGGACGGCCCCCGGGGGTCCAGTACGATATTGACAGCCTGTAGACGCTGTATTCCGATGAACTACGGGCCTCACTCCGCGTCACGAATTGGGAGCAGCCGGCAATGGCTCGACACCTCATCACCAGCGCCCTTCCGTACATCAACGGGATCAAGCACCTGGGCAACATGGTGGGGTCCATGCTCCCGGCCGATGTCTATGCCCGCTATCTGCGGCAGCGCGGCCACGACGTGCTCTACATCTGCGCCACCGACGAGCACGGCACCCCGGCCGAGCTGGCCGCCAAGGAGGCGGGCCTGCCCGTCGGCACCTTCTGCGGGCAGCAGCACGACGCGCAGAAGGCGATCTACGACGGGTTCGAGCTGGCCTTCGACTACTTCGGCCGCAGCTCCTCGCCGGAGAATGTGGAGATCACCCAGCGCTTCGCCCGCAGCCTGAAGGAGAACGGCTTCATCGAGGAGCGTTCGATCCGTCAGGTGTTCTCCGTCGCCGACGACCGCTTCCTCCCGGACCGCTACATCGTCGGCACCTGCCCGCACTGCGGCTACGACAAGGCGCGCGGCGACCAGTGCGAGAACTGCACCCGGGTGCTGGACCCGACGGACCTGATCGACCCGCGCTCCGCGGTCAGCGGCAGCAGCGACCTCGAGGTCCGCGAGACCAAGCACCTCTTCCTCCTCCAGTCCAAGCTGCAGCCCGAGGTGGAGGCCTGGCTGGAGGGCAACGGCAGCAAGGACTGGCCGACGCTGGCCTCCTCCATCGCCCACAAGTGGCTCACCGAGGGCCTCAACGACCGCGCGATCACCCGCGACCTGGAGTGGGGCGTTCCGGTCCCCGCCGACACCTGGCCCGAGCTCGCGGCCGAGGGCAAGGTCTTCTACGTCTGGTTCGACGCCCCGATCGAGTACATCGGCGCGACCAAGGAGTGGGCGGACGCCGACCCGGAGAGCCGCGACTGGAAGTCCTGGTGGTACGAGGCGGACGACGTCCGGTACACGGAGTTCATGGCGAAGGACAACGTCCCGTTCCACACGGTGATGTTCCCGGCCATGCAGCTGGGCACCCGTGAGCCGTGGAAGAAGGTCGACTACGTCAAGGCCTTCAACTGGCTGAACTACTACGGCGGGAAGTTCTCCACCTCCCAGAAGCGCGGCATCTTCACGGACGCCGCCCTGGAGCTGCTGCCGGCCGACTACTGGCGTTACTTCCTGATGGCGAACGCCCCCGAGTCCGACGACACCTCCTTCTCCTGGGAGCTGTTCTCGTCCGTGGTCAACAAGGACCTCGCGGACACCCTCGGCAACTTCGTCAACCGGGTGCTGTCCTTCTCCCGCAAGCGCTTCGGTGACGAGGTGCCCGCCGGGAAGGAGGCCGGGGAGGCCGAGGTCCGGCTGGGCGAGGAGATCGCCCGCCTGCTGTCCGAGTACGAGGGACACCTGGAGGCGCTGCAGTTCCGCAAGGCCGCTCAGTCCCTGCGGGCCCTGTGGAGCGCGGGCAACTCCTACCTGGAGGAGAAGGCCCCCTGGCTGGAGATCAAGACCGACCAGGAGGCCGCGGCCCTCACGCTGCGCACCGCGATGAACCTGATCCACCTCTACTCGGTGGTGTCCGAGCCGTTCATCCCGGCGTCGGCGAAGGCGATGCGGTCGGCGTTCGCGCTGTCCGACGACGCCCGGACCTGGGTGACGGCCGGCGAGGCGACGTCCCTGGACTCCCTCCCGGCGGGCACCGGGTTCACCGTTCCGCCGGTGCTCTTCGCCAAGATCTCCGAGGAGGACCTGGAGAGCTACCGCGAGCGCTTCGGCGGCGCGGAGACCGACGAGTCCGCGGAGTGACCCGTCCCGTCGCGGCGTGACACCCCGCGTCCCGCCGCAGGACGCGTACCGCACGACGACGAGGGGCCCGAACCATCCGGTTCGGGCCCCTCGTCGTTGTCCGTCCCGGCCGGACGGTCCTCCGTCCGGCCGGGGAGCGGGTGTTACTTCGCGCTGTCCGCCTCGAGCTTCTCGGCGCCGGACTGCTCGTCCGTGCCCGCCGACTTGGCCTTGGCCTGCTTGACCACGGGCTTGCGGACGGTGAGGTGCAGCTCCTTCAGCCGGGCCTCCTCCACCTCGCTCGGCGCGCCCATCAGCAGGTCCTGCGCGTTGCCGTTGAGCGGGAACGCGATGGTCTCGCGGATGTTCGGCTCGTCGGCCAGCAGCATCACGATGCGGTCGACGCCGGGGGCGATGCCACCGTGCGGCGGGGCGCCGAAGTGGAACGCGCGCAGCATGCCGCCGAACTCGCGCTCCACCTCCTCCTTGGAGTAGCCGGCGATCTCGAAGGCCTCGTACATGACCTCGGGCTCGTGGTTCCGGATGGCGCCGGAGGAGAGCTCGACACCGTTGCAGACGATGTCGTACTGCCAGGCCAGGATGTCGAGCGGGTCCTTGGTGCGGAGCGCCTCGAGGCCGCCCTGCGGCATGGAGAACGGGTTGTGGGAGAACTCGATCTCGCCGGTGTCCTCGTTCCTCTCGAACATCGGGAAGTCGACGATCCAGCAGAAGCGGAAGACGTTCTCCTCGAAGTGGCCGGCGCGCTTGGCCGCCTCGACCCGGACCTCCGACATGATCTTGGAGACCTCGTCGAATTCGCCGGCGCCGAAGAAGACCGCGGTGCCGGGCTTGCCGTCGACCTCGGCGAGCAGCTTCTCGACATCGGCCTCGCTGAGGAACTTGGCGATCGGGCCGGTGATGCCGCCGTCGTCGCCGATCCGGATCCAGGCCAGGCCCTTCGCGCCCTTCTCGACGGCGAACTCGCCCATCTGGTCGAAGAACTTCCGGTTCTGCCCGGCGGTGTCCGGCACCGGCAGCGCCCGCACGTGCTTGCCCGCGAAGGCCTTGAAGCCGCTGTCGGCGAAGACGTGCGAGACGTCCACCAGCTCCAGCTTGGCCCGCAGGTCCGGCTTGTCGCTGCCGTACTTCAGCAGCGCCTCGCGGAACGGGATCCGCGGGAACGGCGAGGTGACCTCACGGCCCTGGCCGAACTTGTTGAACAGGTCGGTCATCACCTTCTCGATGACCTGGAAGACGTCCTCCTGCTCGACGAAGCTCATCTCGACGTCGAGCTGGTAGAACTCGCCCGGCGAGCGGTCCGCGCGGGCGTCCTCGTCGCGGAAGCAGGGCGCGATCTGGAAGTACCGGTCGAAGCCGGCGATCATCAGCAGCTGCTTGAACTGCTGCGGCGCCTGCGGCAGCGCGTAGAACCTGCCGGCGTGCAGCCGGGACGGGACCAGGAAGTCCCGGGCGCCCTCGGGGGACGTCGCCGAGAGGATCGGGGTCGCCATCTCGTTGAAGCCGAGCGCGGTCATCTCCTCACGAATGGTGGCGATGACGGCCGACCGCAGCATGATGTTGCGGTGCATGCGCTCCCGGCGCAGGTCGAGGAAGCGGTACTCCAGGCGCCGCTCCTCGTTGACCCCGTCCTCCGGGTAGACGGTGAACGGCAGGGCGTCGGCGGCGCCGAGCACCTCGACGTCGGAGACCTCCACCTCGATCTCACCGGTGGGCAGCTCGGGGTTGACGTTGTCGGCGCCCCGGGCGAGGACCGTCCCGTCGACCCGGACGACGGTCTCCTTGGTGATGCCGCTCAGCGCCTCGTACGCCGCGGTCTCGGGCCGGACGACCAGCTGCACCAGACCGTAGTGGTCGCGGAGATCGATGAAGAGGATGCCGCCCAGGTTCCGACGGTTGTGCAGCCAGCCGCTCAGCCGCACGTCGGCGTCGACGTCGGCGGCACGGAGCTCGCCGCAGGTGTGGGAACGGTACCGATGCATCGCTCATCCAAGTCGTCAGGTCGTGGTGTGCCGCCCCTGGGGGCACTCGTCGGCCTAGCGAAGGCCGTATGCAAGGGTACCGGCACACCTCCGGCGCCCGGCCGCTCGTCAAAGCTTTGGAAAGCCTCATAAAGTGGTGCAATGCGCACCGAGGACGTCCTGGCCGCCACCGCGACCGGCCTCTGGCGCTGGGACAACGCCTCGGGGACGGTGACCGTCGACGCCGAGGCCGCCCGGCTGCTGGGCCTGTCGGCGGTTCCCGCCACCCTCTCCGTGTCGGCCGTGCGCTCCCGCTTCCACCCCGTCGACTGGGTCGAGATCAACGGTGTGGTGAATCTCGCGGTCGCCGAGGGGACCCTCGCCGAGATGCGGCTGCGCATCATGGGCGACGACGGCAAGGTGCTGCGCACCGTCCGCGCCCGGACCCGCCCCGACGCCCAGCAGCACGAGATCGTCGGCACCATCCAGGAGGTCGCCGAGCCGCAGCCCGGCACCGCCGCCGCGGCCCGCACCCGGGTCACCGGCGACTGGCGGCGCTCCCGCGAGGCGTTCCTCCTCGACGCGGGCCGGGCGCTGGCCGAGGCCCGCTCCACCTCCGAGGTGCTGCGGGTGGCCGCGGCCCTCTCCATGCCGGGCTTCTCCCCGGACGGGCTCGCCGTCTTCGGGGTGGAGGGCGACCGGCTGAACGTCATCGGCCACCACGGCTACGGCGACGGCGACGAGCGCCCCTTCGTCCACATGGGGCTGAACACCGACTACCCGGCCGCCGAGGTGGTGCGCACCGGACGGGCCGTATATCTGCCCAGCCCCGAGGAGTACCGGCGCCGCTTCCCCGGCACCTGGCCGCTGTCCGCCCCCTACCACCGGCAGTCCTGGGCGTTCCTCCCGCTGATCGTGGCGGGCCGCACCATCGGCGCCTGGATGGCGGCGTTCCGCTACCCGGTGACCTTCACCCCCGACGAGCGGTCGGTCCTCACCACCGTCGCCCGGATGCTGGCGCAGGCGCTGTCCCGGGCCAGCGTCCAGGAGTCCGAACGCGAACTGGCCAGCGGCCTGCAGCGCAGCATGCGGCCCACCGTCCAGCCCGACATCCCCGGGATGACGGTCGCCGCACGCTACGTGCCGACCGGCGGCGGCCTCCAGGTCGGCGGCGACTGGTACGACATGATCCCGCTGCCGTCCGGCCGCATAGCCCTGGTCATCGGGGACGTCCAGGGGCACGACGTGCGGGCCGCCGGGCTGATGGGCCAGCTGCGGATCGCGCTGCGCGCCTACGCCGCCGAGGGCCACCGGCCGGACGCCGTCCTCTCCCGGGCCTCCCGCTTCCTGTCCGGTCTGGTCGACCAGTGGCCCGACGGGGAGGGCGGGCCCGACCCGCGCTTCGCCACCTGCCTCTACATCGAGGTCGACCCCGAGACCGGCACCCTCGACGTCGCCCGGGCCGGCCATCCGGACATCGCGACCCGGATGAGCGACGGCACCATGCTGGTCCGGCCGACCGCCGGCGGGCTGCCGCTGGGCATCGACCCGGACACCGACTACCCGACCACCCGGCTGACCCTGGAGCCGGGCGAGCTGATGATGGTCTGCACCGACGGGCTGATCGAGACCGGCGGCCACGACCTGGAGAGCGGCTGGCGGCGGCTGCGCGGGGTCATCGAACAGCACGCGGGCGAGGACCTGGAGTCCCTAGCCGACGGGCTCGTCCAGGCGGTGCACGGGCCGTCCTCGCACCACACCACCGGCCCGCTCGCCGACCGCCGCGAGGACGACATCGCGCTCCTCCTGCTCTGCCGCAACGCCCCGGGCTGCGGCTGCCACCCCGCCGAGGGCCCGGCCCCGCGGCCGCTGCGCCGGACGGTCCTCACCATCGCGCAGGCCGAGCCCGAGCGGGTCGCCGGCGTCCGGCACGAGCTGCGGGAGCTGCTCCACGACTGGGCGGACCCGGAGCAGGTCGACTCGGCGGTGCTGATGGTCTCGGAGATGGTGACCAATGTGCTGGTCCACACCGACGGCGACGCCCTGATGGTCGCCGAGGCGGCGGGCGAGCGCTCGTCCCGGAAGCTGCGGGTCGACGTCTCGGACGCCAGCGACGAGCTGCCGCACCGCCGCCGTCCCGGCGAGATGGCCTCCTCGGGACGCGGGCTGCTGCTGATGGAGCTCCTCGCCGACTCCTGGGGCGTGGACCCGCGGGGCGAGGGCAAGTGCATCTGGTTCGAGCTCTACGAGGGTTCGCCCGGTTCGGCGGACGGGCCCTCGCCGGACGGTCCTTCGCCGGAGGGGCTTTCGCCGGACGGGCCCTCGCCCGACGGCTCCTCACCCGACGGCGGCGGCGACGGCCCCTCACCGGACGGCGACGGCTCCGGCCCCTCCTCGTAGGCCTCCCGGAGCGCACCGAGCACCCCGAAGGCGGCCGCGGCGATCGGCACCGCGAGCAGCATGCCGAGGATCCCGGCCAGCCCGGCCCCCGCGGTGATGGCGACCATCACCATCGCGGGGTGCATCTGGACGGTGCGGCTCTGGATCATCGGCTGGAGCACATGCCCCTCCAGCAGCTGCACGGCCAGCACCACGCCCACCGCCCACAGGGCGATGACGAAGCCCCGGTCGGCGAGTGCGACCAGCACCGCGACGGTGCCGGAGATCAGCGCGCCCAGATAGGGGATGTAGGCGCCGACGAAGACCAGCGCGCCGAGGCCGACCGCGCCGGGCACCCGCAGGATCAGGAGCCCCGCGGTGATGCACACCGCGTCGATGAAGGCGATCAGGGTGGTCCCGCGCATGAAGCCCTCGACGGCCCCGAAGGCGATCCGGGCGACGGCCTCCACCCGGGGGCCCGTCCCGCGGGGCGCGAGGGTGTGGAGGGTGCGCGCGGCCCGGTCGGAGTCGCGCAGGAAGAAGAAGGTCAGCAGCAGGGCGAGCACGGAGGCCGCGAAAAGCTGCCCGACGACGCTGAGCCCGGACAGCAGCCCGGACGCGGCGGACCCGCCGAACTTCCCCACCAGTTCCTTCGCCTTCGAGGCGAGGTCGTCGAGCGAGGTGCCGGCCAGATCGAGGTGGTCGCCGATCTGCCGGGCGACCGTCCGGACCGAGTCGACGATCTGGTCCCCGGAGTCGATCAGCGCGCTCACCACGATGTATCCCGCGCCGCCGACCACGCCGACCAGGGCGAGGCAGGTCAGCCCGGCGGCCAGGGAACGGGAGAGGCCCAGCCGGACGAGCCGGCGGTGCAGCGGCCCGAGCAGCGCGGTGCCGAGCAGCGCGAGCAGCACGGGCACGAGGGCGTCCCGCAGCACCACGCAGAGCCAGATCGCCACCGCGCCGACCCCCGCGACGAGCAGCGCCACGGCGCACCAGGCCGCGGTCCTGCGCGCCGCGCGCGGAAGCAGAGGCGGGTCGTTCGCCACCTCCCCAGCCCACCACGGGCGCGCCGGGCCATCCCGCCCAGCGCGCCCGGCCGGGTGACGACCGGGTGATGGAGGGTGACGGCGGGTCAGGCGGCCCCGGCGGGGACGGTGCCGAGGCGGCCGGCCTGGAAGTCCTCGAAGGCCTGGGCCAGTTCCGCGCGGGTGTTCATCACGAACGGCCCGTACTGCATCATCGGCTCCCGGATCGGGGCGCCGCCGAGCAGCACCACCTCGAGGTTCGGGCTGCGCGACTCCTGGGTGGCGTCCGCCCGTACCGTCAGTGTCTCCCCCGGGCCGAGGACCACGGCCTGGCCGGTGCGGAAGGGGCGCCCCTCGGCGCCGGCGGTGCCGCGTCCGGCCAGCCCGTACACCAGGGCGTTGAAGTCGGGGCGCCACGGCAGGGTGAGCTCCGCGCCGGGGCCGACCGACGCATGGATCATGGTGATCGGGGTGTGCGTGACCCCCGGCCCGCGGTGGCCGTCGAGCTCGCCCGCGATCAGCCGCAGCACCGCTCCGCCGTCGGACGAGGCGAGCAGCTTCACGTTGCCGCCCCCGATGTCCTGGTACTTCGGCGGGATCATCTTGTCCTGGCGCGGCAGGTTCACCCACAGCTGGAGGCCGTGGAACAGGCCGCCGCTCACCACCAGCGACTCCGGCGGCGCCTCGATGTGCAGGAGCCCGGATCCGGCGGTCATCCACTGGGTGTCGCCGCCGTTGATGGTCCCGCCGCCGCCGTGCGAGTCCTGGTGCACAAACGTTCCGTCGATGAGATAGGTGACGGTCTCGAAGCCGCGGTGCGGGTGCCAGGGGGTGCCCTTGGGCTCGCCGGGCGCGTACTCCACCTCGCCCATCTGGTCCATCATGATGAACGGGTCGAGGTGCCGGTAGTCGATGCCGGCGAAGGCCCGGCGCACCGGGAAGCCCTCGCCCTCCAGCCCGCTCGGCGCCGTGGCGACGGCCAGCACGGGGCGCGGCGCGGCGTCCGCGGGGGCGGTGACGCGGGGCAGGGTCAGCGGGTTCTCGGGCGTGACAGCAGGCATGGCGGCCTCCTCGGGGCGTGCTCCCAATTTAGTTGAATGGTGAACATCCAGCAAGCGCGGAGCATTCCCGGGGCGCCCGGCACCTCCCGTCCCGGACACGCCGGAGGACCCGCCCGGACACGCCGGAGGGCCCGCCGCGCGGGTGCGGCGGGCCCTCCGGGAACGGGCGGGGCGTACGGGGAGAAGCGGAAGGACAGGCGGGGAGCGCGGTCAGCCGTACATCCGGCGCATCGCGAAGTCGACCATCTGCTCCACGGCCTTCGCGTCGAAGACCATGCGGTGATCACCCTCCATGTCGAGCACGAAGCCGTACCCCGTGGGCAGCAGGTCCAGGACCTCGGCGCCGGTGATGACGAAGTACTTCGACTCCTTGCCGGCGTAGCCGCGCAGCTCCTTGAGCGAGGTGAACATCGGGATCACCGGCTGCTGGGTGTTGTGCAGCGCCAGGAAGCCCGGCCCCTCACCGCGGGGGCAGTAGACCTTGGACGTGGAGAGAATCCCCTGGAAGTCCTCGGCCGACATCGAGCCGGTGGTGAAGGCACGCACCGCGTCGGCGAGCGAGGGCGGCGACGGCTCGGGGTACAGCGGCTGGCCGCCGTACCCTCCGGGCGCCTGCTGCGGCGGTGGCGCGGCGTACTGCTGCCCGGCGCCCGCATTCTGGTCGTAGCCGTACATGGGTCAAAGCGTAACGAGTCACAGTTACGCGGTTGGGGGTTGCTTCTTATTACCGGCCGGTAGCATCATGGCGGCAACGTAGTTGATATGCGCACGAGGATCCCGCCTCCCGAGCCTTAACGGAGCCGTCGCCATGGGGCACTACAAGTCGAATCTCCGCGACATCGAGTTCAACCTCTTCGAGGTCCTCGGCCGCGACACGGTGTACGGCACCGGCCCGTTCGCGGAGATGGACGTCGAGACCGCCAAGAGCGTGCTGTCCGAGATAGCCCGTCTCTCGGAGAACGAGCTGGCCGCGTCCTACGCCGACGCGGACCGGAACCCCCCGGTGTTCGACCCGGAGACCAACACCGCGCCCGTCCCGGCCGGCTTCAAGAAGAGCTACCAGGCCTACATGGACGCCGAGTGGTGGCGTCTGGGCATCCCGGAGGAGCTGGGCGGCACCTGCACCCCGCGCTCGCTCCTCTGGGGCTTCGCCGAGACCATCCTCGGCTCCAACCCGGCCGTGTGGATGTACGCCTCCGGCCCGGCCTTCGCGGGCGTCCTCTACGACGAGGGCACCGAGCAGCAGAAGCACATCGCGAAGATCGCCGTGGAAAAGGGCTGGGGCTCCACCATGGTCCTCACCGAGCCGGACGCCGGCTCGGACGTGGGCGCCGGCCGCACCAAGGCGGTCAAGCAGGAGGACGGCTCCTGGCACATCGAGGGCGTGAAGCGTTTCATCACGTCCGGTGAGCACGACATGTCGGAGAACATCCTCCACTACGTGCTCGCCCGCCCCGAGGGCGCCGGCCCCGGCACCAAGGGCCTCTCCCTCTTCCTCGTGCCGAAGTACGAGTTCGACTTCGAGACCGGCGAGCTGGGCGAGCGCAACGGCGTCTACGCCACCAACGTCGAGCACAAGATGGGCCTCAAGGCCTCCAACACCTGCGAGATGACCTTCGGCGACCGCCACCCGGCCAAGGGCTGGCTCATCGGCGAGAAGCACGACGGCATCCGCCAGATGTTCATGATCATCGAGTTCGCGCGGATGATGGTCGGCACGAAGGCGATCGCCACCCTCTCCACCGGCTACCTGAACGCCCTGGAGTACGCCAAGGAGCGCGTGCAGGGCCCGGACCTGGCCGCCTTCACCGACAAGACCGCCCCGCGCGTCACCATCACCCACCACCCCGACGTGCGCCGCGCCCTCATGACGCAGAAGGCCTACGCCGAGGGCATGCGCGCCCTGGTGCTCTACACCGCGACCGTCCAGGACGAGATCCTCGTCAAGGAGGCCGCGGGCGAGGACGCCTCCGCGCTGAGCCGCCTGAACGACCTGCTCCTGCCGATCGTGAAGGGGTACGGCTCGGAGAAGTCCTACGAGCAGCTCGCCCAGTCCCTGCAGACCTTCGGTGGCTCCGGCTACCTGCAGGAGTACCCGATCGAGCAGTACATCCGGGACGCCAAGATCGACACCCTCTACGAGGGCACCACCGCCATCCAGGGCCAGGACTACTTCTTCCGGAAGATCGTCCGGGACCAGGGCCAGGCGATGACCGCCCTCTCCGAGGAGATCAAGAAGTTCCTCGCCGAGGCCGTCGGCGGCGAGGGCCTGGCCGAGGCCCGCGAGGAGCTGGCCAAGGCCGCGGTCGACCTCGAGGCCATCGTCGGCGCCATGCTGACCGACCTCGCCGGCACCGAGAAGGACGTCAAGTCCATCTACAAGGTCGGTCTCAACACCACCCGCCTGCTGATGGCCTCCGGTGACGTCGTCATCGGCTACCTGCTGCTCCGCGGCGCGGCGGTGGCGGCCGACAAGCTGCCCTCGGCGTCCGCCAAGGACAAGGCCTTCTACGAGGGCAAGATCGCGGCGGCGAAGTTCTTCGCGCACAACGTCCTGCCGGGCGTCGCCGTGCAGCGCAACCTCGCCGAGACCGTCGACAACTCCCTGATGGAGCTGGACGAGTCGGCCTTCTGAGCCGGGTGATCCACTGACGGCGAAGCCGTGACGGGGCCCCTGTCCGCTTGATGCGGACGGGGGCTTCGTCGTGGGTGGCGGGGCCTGCCCGTGCAGAGCCGGCCCCGTCCCGTCTCCTGTCCGATCCAACGGGACTGCCCGGCTGTCCTGCCCGACCCGACAGGACTGCCCGGCCCGCCTGGTCCGATCCAACTGGACAGCCCGGCTACTCCTGCCCGACCCGACAGGACCGCCCGGCTCGCCTGGTCCGATCCAACTGGACAGCCCGGCTACTCCTGCCCGACCCGACAGGACCGCCCGGCCCGCTTGGTCCGATCCAACTGGACAGCCCGGCTACTCCTGCCCGACCCGACAGGACAGCCCGGCTCGGCCGTCCGATCCAACTGGACAGCCCGATCTCACCGCGCCACCGCCCGCGGTCAGCCCGCCCACCGTGCGCCTTACGGCCGCCGGCCCGCGCCCCGGCGCCGCCCCGCGAGGACCGCGGAACGCGTCACACCCTCTCCAGCTCCGGGATAGGCATGCGGCCTGCTCTCTATGCTGTTTGCATGAGCGCGCACGCCCGCTTCGACCGCGGCCACACCGACGACCTGATCACGTTTCTCGCCGAGAGCCCCTCCCCGTACCACGCGGTGGCGAGCGCGGCCGCACGGCTGGAGAAGGCCGGGTTCCGTCAGGTCGAGGAGACCGCGGCCTGGAACGGCAGCACCGGCGGCAAGTACGTCCTGCGCGGCGGGGCGATCGTGGCCTGGTACGTCCCGGAGAACGCGCGCCCGGAGACCCCGTTCCGGATCGTGGGCGCCCACACCGACTCGCCCAACCTCAGGGTCAAGCCCATCCCGGACACCGGCTCGCACGGCTGGCGGCAGATCGCCGTCGAGATCTACGGCGGCACCCTCCTCAACACCTGGCTCGACCGCGACCTCGGCCTGTCCGGTCGGCTCACCCTGCGCGACGGCAGCCACCGCCTCGTCGCCGTCGACCGGCCGCTGCTGCGGGTCCCCCAACTCGCCGTCCACCTCGACCGGTCGGTCAACAGCGAGGGCCTCAAGCTCGACAAACAGCGCCACATGACGCCGATCTGGGGTCTGGGCGACTCGCGCGAAGGCGATCTGATCCGCTTCGTCGCCGGCGAGGCGGACGTCCCCGCCGACGACGTCACCGGCTGGGACCTGATGGTCCACAGCGTCGAGCCCCCCGCCTACCTCGGCCGGGACCGGGAACTCCTCGCCGGGCCGCGGATGGACAACCTCCTGTCCGTGCACGCGGCCACCGCCGCCCTGGCCGCCGTCGCCACGTCCGGCCAGGAACTGACCCACATCCCCGTCCTCGCCGCCTTCGACCACGAGGAGAACGGCAGCCAGTCCGACACCGGCGCCGACGGCCCGCTCCTCGGGAACGTCCTCGAACGGTCCGTCTTCGCCCGCGGGGGCAGCTACGAGGACCGGGCCCGCGCCTTCGCAGGAACGATCTGTCTCTCCTCCGACACCGGGCACGCCGTCCACCCCAACTACGCCGAGCGGCACGAGCCCGGCCACCACCCGATGCCCGGCGGCGGCCCGATCCTCAAGGTCAACGTCAACCAGCGCTACGCCACCGACGGCAGCGGCCGGGCCGTGTTCGTCGACGCCTGCGACCGGGCAGGAGTGCCGTGGCAGTCCTTCGTCTCCAACAACTCGATGCCGTGCGGCACCACGATCGGACCCATCACGGCGGCACGGCACGGCATCGCGACCGTCGACATCGGCGTCGCGATCCTGTCCATGCACTCGGCCCGTGAACTCTGCGGCGCCGAGGACCCCTACCTCCTCGCCAACGCCCTGTCGGCATTCCTGGGGGACTGAGTTGGAATTCTCGCTGCTCGGGCCGGTCACCGTCACGGGTGGATCCGGTGAGCTGCCGCTCGGACCCGCCAAGCGGCGCAGTGTGCTGGCGATGATGCTGCTCCAGCCCAACGTCATCGTCTCCCTCGAGCAGCTGATCACCTGCCTCTGGGAGGACGAGCCGCCGGCCCACGCCCGCACGGTCGTCCAGGGACACGTGTCGCGGCTGCGGGCCGTTCTGGCGGAGGGCGGCGCGGAGCTGCACGGCATCGAACTGGCGACGCACGGTTCGGCGTACCTGCTGCGGCTTCCCGAAGAGCTGCTGGACGCCCACCGTTTCAGCGAACTGCTGGACCTCGCCCGGCCCGAGAAGGCCCCCGGCGACGCGGTGGGGCTGCTGCGCGAGGCGCTGAGCCTGTGGCGCGGGCCGGCGCTCACCGGCACCGTGCCGAGCCCGCCGTTCGCCGCCGCGTCGCACGCCCTGGAGGAACGGCGGCTGGCGGCCGTCGAAGCTCTGGCCACCGCGCACGGGGCACTCGGCGAACACGAGCAGGCCGCCGTCGTGCTGTACGCCGAGGCCGCCGCCAACCCGCTGCGCGAAGGGCTCGTTGCCGACCTGATGCGGGCGCTGTACCGGTCGGGCCGCCAGTCGGACGCCATCAGCTGGTTCCACCGGACCCGGCAGCTCCTCGGCGAGGAGCTGGGTGTCGACCCCGGGGAGCGGCTCACCCGCGCCTACGAGGACATCCTGCACGCCGAGGCCACCGCCCCCGCGGCCCACCACCCCTCGCAGCGGCAGACGGCGACCGGACCAGGAGCATCCGGAACCGCAGATTCCGGATATACCGAGTACACCGCACCCTCCCTGCTGCCCCGGCCGCCGGCCCGTTTCCTCGGACGGGAGATCCAACTGCGGGAACTGTCCGACTGGTTCACCGCCACCGCGCAGGGAGAGAGCCCGGTCGCCGTCGTCACCGGGCCCGCCGGGGCGGGCAAGACCGCCTGCGCCGTGCAGTGGGCCCACCAGCACGCCGGCGCCTTCCCCGACGGACAGCTCTTCGCCGACCTCGGCGGCTTCGGCGAGGGCGAGGAGGCCCACCCCGCCGCGGTCCTGCGGGAGTTCCTCATCGGACTCGGCACTCCGCCCGACCGGGTCCCCCCGTCGGTGGAGGCGGCGTCCGCGCTCTACCGCACCATCGCGGCGCGCCGCAGGCTCCTGGTCGTCCTCGACAACGCCCGCAGCTCGGCGCAGGTACGGCCGCTGCTGCCGGGCGGTCCGTTCTGCGCGACCCTGGTGACGAGCCGGAGCCGGCTCGACGGACTGGTCGCCACCGACTGCGCACGGCCCGTCCCGGTGCCGGCGTTCGGGGCGGACGAGGGGGTGGCGCTCCTCGGCGCCATGCTCGGCGCGGAACGGGTGGCCGACGACCCGCAGGCCGCCCGGGAGCTGGTGGGCCTGTGCGACGGCCTGCCCCTCGCGCTGCGCGCTGCCGCCGCACAACTGACGGCCCGCCCGCGCTGGCGGCTGGCCCGGCTGGCCGCCGCGCTCCGCGACGAACGGCGCCGGCTGCCCCTGCTGTCCGCGGAGGACGCCGGGGTCGCCGCGGCGCTGAGGAATTCGGTGGCGCGGCTCTCGGCGGACGACGCCCGGCTGCTCAGCACCCTCGCCATGGGCTCCGGCCGCCAGGTCGACGCCTCGGCCGCGGCCGTCCTCGCCGGTTCGGACCCCGACCGCACGCGGGACGGCCTGGACCGGCTCGCCGAGATGCATCTGGTGGACGAAGAGGCCACGGACCGCTACGTCATCAGCGCGCTGGTGCAACTGTTCGCCCGCGAGGCGGAAGGCGGTGCGCGACCGGACGGGGGTGTGCCGGACCGTCCGGCGCGGCCGGACACCGGCCGCCCGGGGGCGGCACCGCCCGGGGGCGCGGAGCGGTAGGGGCGTGGAGCAGTGGGGGCGTGGAGCGGTAGGGGTGCGGAGCAGCGGGGGCGTGGAGCAGCACGGCAGAGGGTCCGGCGAGGGGGACGGGCGAGGCCGGGAACCGGCCCGGGCCGCGGGGGCCCGGGCGGAGCGTTAGGCGGAAGTTAGCGGCACGGCAACGCCCCACGGCAGGGTTCCCCCTGTACTCGTCAGCCGCCCATCCCCACGGGAGACCGACATGCCGTCCGCCGCCCCCCGCCAGTCCCGTTCGCTGCGTCTCGCCGCGGCCTGCCTGACCGCCGTGGCCGCCCTCGCACTGACCGCGTGCAACAACGGTTCGAGCGCCGGGGTGCGGATCTCCGACGACGCCACGAACAGCCTGGAAACGACCGGTTCCCCCGAGGCGAGCCCGTCGGGGCCGCCGGCTCCGACGGCCTCCGGACGGGCCGGCGCGGGCCGGGGCGACGCCGACGCGGGGCCGGATGACGAACGGCGCCGCGCAGGCGGAGGGGGCGGGGCTTCCGGTCGCCGGGCAGAGAGCGACGCACGGCGCGACACCGGGCGGACGCAGCCGGGCGAGGGGGCGGAGCCGGGGTCCGGGCGGCTGGGCAACGCCGGACCCGGCTCCGGCGGCGAGGCCGGGACCGGTGAACGACGGGCCGGCGGCGGACAGGAGCCCGGCAAGACGGGTGGGGCCGGCGAGCAGCAGGAGGGCAGCCTGGGCGGCGCCTTCGCCCGGGGTGACGCCGGCGGGCGGACGGGTCCGGTCTGTACCACCGCGAACACGGTCCTGCGGATCAAAGCCATCGAACGTCCCGTCAGGGACCTGGTCCTGATGGCCACCAATACCTCGCGGACCGCCTGCGACGCCGCCTCCGGCCCCCGAGTGGCCCTGGGCACCGGCCGGTCCGCCCTCGACCGGGCGGAGAACAGCAGGTCGCAGTCGGTCACCACGATCCCGCCCGGCGGCACCGTCTACGCCGGCATCCGTCTCTCCGGCACGGGCACGGGCACGGGCGCGGACTCCGGGAAGGGGTCGGGCCGCTACGTCATATCCGAACTCCGCGTCGACTTCACCGGGACGGACGGGAAGCGTGGCGCAGGCCGTCCGGTGATCCTCAGGGCCCCGGGCGGCCCCGCCCACGCCGACGCCCGTGCCCGGGTGACGTACTGGCTGGACAGCATGGCCGACGCTCTCACCTGGTGACGCACCGGACAAGCTGAGACGGCGGACCGGGAGCGGCCCGGTCCCGGAGGAGACGCGGCCGGCCGGATTCCCGTCCGATTCCCGTACGACCGGCTCCGCTGGGGGCCCATGAGGCCTCCACCGCATGGCCGTTCCGGACCCGGGTACCCGAAAAGGGTCCAGTCCGTCACAGGTCCGGCAGCAGCCGGCCCCGGTCACGGAACAGCCATACGAACAACGAAGGCGGACACCATGGGTATCGGCGGGTGCATCGGTCTGATCGCGGTAGGGGCGATCCTCACGTTCGCGACCGACTGGCACATGGCCGGGGTCAACGTCGACCTGGCCGGCCTGATCATGATGGCGGTCGGATTCATCGGCCTCGCGGCGTACGTGAGCATCCTCAAGCGCCGGCGGGTCCAGCCTCCGGTAGCGGGCACCCCGGTGGTCGAAGTCGAGGACGAACACCGCTACTACCGCTGAGCGTTCCCGCGGCGGTCACCGGCACTGTCCGCATCGGCGGGACACCCGCCGTCGGTCCCTGCGGGAGCTGTCCCGTCGACCGGGACACCATCGGTGAACGGCTGCCCGAGGGCACCCGTTCACCGGGACAACGTCAGCAGTGGCCACCTCCGGACAGCTGTCCCGTTCACCAGGACACCGCTGCTGACACACGACTGCGCAGCGCCAAGGACGGACCAGGGCGCAGAGACACGACCGCCGCGCCACTGACGTCCGGTGAGCTCTCCGCCTCCCACCGACCCATGGTGATGGACGGCCGCTGGTGCACATCGCCGTGCACGCGGATCTCACTTCCCACCCGACACCGTGCGGCCCCGGCCCCGATGTCACGGCCCGGAGCCCGGCGTCATCCCTCGTCCAGTCCGGCGAGCAGCAGCGGAAGCCGGTCCGCACCGTCCGCGGTCACCCGGACGGGGACGCCCCAGTCCTGCTGGTGCACATGACAGGCCGGGTACTCGTTCGCCGGGTCGTCGTCGCAGGACGCCGCCATCGCCGAGACGTGCAGCACACCGTCCGTGACACCCTCGGCCAGGACGAGGTCCCGGCCGAGGTCCGTCCCCGTACCGGCGCCGTCCAGCAGCAGTTCCGGCGGCGAGGAGCTGACGATCAGGCGGGTCGACGGGCCGTACCGCTCATCGAGCTTCTGGCCGGCCGGGGCCCGGAAGACCACGTCGAGCCGCAGCGTCCCCGGGGCGATATCGGTCGCCGTCCGCTGCGTCCGGTGCGCGACCGATTCGACCCGCACGGCCTCCTCGGGCAGCCGCAGCCGGGTCAGCCGGTGGCGGGCGGACTCCACGACCACGATGTCGCCGTCCACCAGCACGGCTCCGGACGGCTCCCGCAGATCGGTGGCGAGGGTGCTCACCTCGTCGGTGTCCGGGTCGTAGCGGCGCAGCGCGTGGTTGTAGGTGTCGCTGACGGCGACCGAGCCGTCGGGCAGCGCGGTCACGCCCAGCGGGTGCTGGAGCAGGGCCTGTCCGGCGGGACCGTCCCGGTGCCCGAAGTCGAAGAGACCGGTGCCGACGGCCGTGCGGATCGCGAAGCCCTCGCCGTCACGCTCCACCCAGCGCACGGCGCTCGTCTCGGAGTCGGCGATCCACAACCGGTCCTCGGTCGCCGCGAGCCCGGACGGCTGGGCGAACCAGGCGTCGGCCGCGGGCCCGTCGACCAAGCCCTCGTTGGTCGTGCCGGCGGCGGCCTCGACGGTGCCGGCCGACGGGTCGTACGTCCACAGCTGGTGCACACCCGCCATGGCGATCCACAGCCGGTCCGCCCACCAGGCCACGTCCCAGGGAGAGGAGAGGTTCACCTCGCGGGCGGGTCCGGACGTGGGCGAGCCCTGCCACCACTGGCGGCCGGTGCCGGCGAGGGTGCCGACCTCGCCGGTGGCGGGGTCGAAGCTGCGCAACGCGTGGTTGACGGTGTCGGCGACGACCACCGTGCCGTCGGGCAGCAGGGCCAGGCCCTGCGGTTCGCTGAACCGGGCCCGGTCCGGCCCGCCGTCGGTGAACCCGCGCTCACCGGTTCCGATGCGCCGGAGCACCGTCTCGCCGTCCTCGGCCAGCTCCACCAGGGCGTGCCGCGTCGTGTCCGAGACGAGAAAGGTGCCTGCCCCTGAGGTTCCCGCCCCGGAGATCCCCGCCGGCAGGAAGAGAGCCTTGCCGGGGAAGCGCAGCTCGGTCGCGACGGGCTCGGGCGCGACATACGGGCCGTCGCCGCGGCGCAGCGTGCCCTTGGCGGTGTGCGTGGCCTCCAACTCCTCGACGAGCTTCTCCAGGGCGTGGGCGTGACCCTCGCCGGCGTGCTGGGCGACGACGTAGCCCTCGGGGTCGATGACGACCAGCGTGGGCCACGCGCGCACCGCGTACTGCTTCCAGGTGGCCAGGTCTGGATCGTCGAGCACGGGGTGGTGGACCTCGTACCGCTCGACGGCGTCCACGACCGCCTGGTGCTCGGCCTCGTGCACGAACTTGGGCGAGTGCACCCCGATGATCACGACGGTGTCGCGGTGCTTCTCCTCCAGTTCGCGGAGCTCGTCGAGAACATGCAGGCAATTGACACAGCAGAACGTCCAGAAGTCCAGAATGACCACTCGTCCTCGCAGGTCAGCGAGGGTGAGGTCGTTGCCGCCGGTGTTGAGCCAGCCGCCCTTCCCGATCAGCTCGGGAGCGCGGACGCGTGCACGTGGAGCCATGTCCTCAGCCAACCACATGCCGGACGTGGACATTCCTGCGGTTCATCCGGGCAGGGCGGGTGGTGTGGGTCCGCGACGGGCGGGCAGGGTGCGCCTACGGGCGGCGGTCCGGGTCGGGCAGGCCCAGCATCCGGTCACGCTGCGCCGGGAAGTCCTCCCTGGTCCGGGCCACGCGCTTCGGGTCCAGCTGCACCGTGAGCACCTCCTCACCCGTCCCTCCTTCGGCGAGGACCTCGCCCCACGGGTCGACGACCAGGCTGTGCCCCGCCTGCTCCACCCCGGAGTGGGTGCCCGCCGAGCAGCAGGCCAGGACGTAGGCCTGGTTCTCGACGGCGCGGGCACGGGACAGCAGGGTCCAGTGCTCGCGGCGCCGGGCAGGCCACCCCGCGGGGATGACGAGCAGCTCGGCACCGGCCATGGTCAGCCGCCGGAACAGCTCCGGGAAGCGGAGGTCGTAGCAGGTGGCCAGGCCGATGACGGTGTCCGGGACGCCGACGGTGACGATCTCGTCGCCGGCCCCCATCATCACGGCCTCGCCCTTGTCGAAGCCGAACCGGTGGATCTTGCGGTAGGAGCGGTGGAACGCGCCGTCGGGACCGAAGACAAGAGAGGTGTTGTAAAGGGTGCCGTCGGGCGCCTTCTCGACGATCGAGCCCGCATGCAGCCAGACCCGGGCGTCGGCGGCGGCAGCGGCCATCGCCTCGGAGGTGGGGCCGAGCGCGGACTCCGCACCGTCCGTCGTGGGAACCGGTTCGGCGTGGTCGGTGAAGCTCTCGTAGGCGAAAGCACCCACGTGCCACAGCTCGGGAAGAACCACGAGATCGGCGTCGGACTGGGCACGGACGAGAGCGGCCACTCGCTCACGGCGGGATTCGACCGACTCCTGCTGATTCACATCGATCTGGAGCAACGAGGCGCGCACACTATCACCAGTCTCATGGTTCGAGCGTTCGAATCGAGGCGGTCAACAGGCCCTACGATCAGTCGTGAAAGCACTGCCGGGGTGCCCGTGCGCAGCGTAACTTAACGGGCAGAGCCGAGGCTCGAGCACCCAGCCCACGTACCAACCGCCCGAGGGGTCACGTGACCGTCCACCCAAGCCTCCAGACCTACGTCGACGCCTGGACCCACTCCATCGAGGCAATATCCGAGCTGGTGACACCGCTCGTCGAGGGTGAGTGGAACCGCGCCACCGCCTGCCCGGGCTGGTCCGTGCGCGACGTGGTCTCCCATGTCATCGGGGTCGAGTGCGAGATGCTCGGCGACCCCCGCCCGATCCATACCCTGCCTCGCGACCTGTACCACGTGACGAACGAACTCACCCGGTACATGGAGGTCCCGGTCGACGTCCGACGGTGCCACACGGCGCCGGAGATGACGGCGGAACTCGAATACACGATCATCCGCCGCTCCCGGCAGCTGCGGAACGAGACCCGGGACCCGGACACCAGGATCCGCGGCCCCCTCGGCAGTGAGACGACGCTGGAGCACGCCCTGCGGCTGCGAGCCTTCGACGTCTGGGTCCACGAGCAGGACCTGCGACGGGCCGTGGGCAGGCCGGGCAACCTCGACTCGCCGGCCGCGCTGGTCGCCCGCGACCTTCTGCTGGAGGCACTGCCGAAGGTCGTCGCCAAGGACGGGGACGCGCCGCCGAATTCGGCAGTCGTCTTCGATGTGAGCGGGGAACTGGAGTTCATCCGTACGGTCCGGGTGGATGCCGAGGGGCGGGGCTCCATCACCGGCAGCCCGTCGTTGGGCCCCACGGCGACGCTCTCGCTGGGCTGGGAAGCCTATGTGCTGCTGGCCTGCGGGCGGGTCAAGGCGGACGCCGTGGCGGAGTCGGTGAAGATCGAAGGCGAGCAGGAACTCGCCCGGACGATTCTGCGGCGGTTCGCCATCACGGTGTAGCGGCGCGGGGTCGTGTCACGGGCGCTGCCCGAAGGCTAGGCAGGGACGTGGACCGTCTCCACCCGACTGGCCACGACCCGTTCACGCTCCAGCCGGTCCGCGCGGCGCCGCAGTCGCAGGATCTGCGAGAGCCCCAGCGCCTCCAGGACGAAGACGGAGGCGAAGGCGACCCGGAAGTTGCCCCCGGTGGCGTCGAGCAGGACACCGATGGCCAGCAGCGTCACCGTCGAGGCCGTGAAGCCGCCCATGTTGACGATGCCCGATGCCGTCCCCATCCGCTCGGGCGGATTGGCGGGACGGGCGAAGTCGAAGCCGATCATCGAGGCGGGACCGCAGGAGCCCAGCACCAGGCAGAGCGCGGTGAGCAACCACACCGGTGCCTGTCCGCCCGGCCAGCCCAGGGCAAGCCCCCAGACGAGCGCGGTCGTGGCGACCGTGCCGAGCGCCAACGGCATCCGGGCACGGTGATGACGGGCGATGACCTGTCCGTAGACCAGCCCGACGGCCATGTTCGAGAGCACGACGAGGGTGAGCAGTTCCCCCGCGACGCCCCGGGAGAGCCCTTGAGCCTCGACCAGGAACGGCATCCCCCAGAGAAGCATGAAGACCATCGCGGGGAACTGGGTGGTGAAGTGCACCCACATACCGAGCCTCGTACCGGGCTCACGCCAGGCAGCGGCGATCTGCTTCCGTACGAAACCGCCGCCGGCATGCGGGACGGTCCCGGGCTCGAAGCCTTCGGGATGGTCCTTGAGGAACAGCAGGATCAGCACCAGGACGAGAACGCCGCCGAGCGCGCTGCTCGCGAACGTCGTTGTCCAGCCCACGCTGTGCAGGAGCCGGGCGAGCACCATGGTGGAGACCAGGTTGCCCGCCATGCCGAACAGCGCGGCGATCTGTGCGATGAGCGGCCCCCGCCGGGCGGGGAACCAGCGTGCGCCGAGTCGCAGCACGCTGATGAACGTCATGGCGTCCCCGCAGCCGAGAAGAGCACGCGAGAAGAGGGCGGCGCCGTACGAATGGGAGAACGCGAAGCCGAGCTGGCCGACGGTGAAGAGGACGACACCGAGGGACAGCACCTTCTTCGTGCCGAGCCGGTCGACCATCAGCCCGACGGGTATCTGCATCCCGGCGTAGACCAGGAGCTGGAGGATGGAGAACGTCGACAGCGCCGATGCATTGATGTGGAACCGGTCGGCGGCGTCGATGCCGGCGATACCCAGACTGGTCCGGTAGGTGATGGCCACGAAGTAGACCGCGACACCGAGCCCCCAGATGGCGACAGCGCGTCGCCCTCCGGGCGGGTCGCCCGGAAGCCGTAGCTCGCCGCTCACCGCTCGTCTCCGCGGACCAGGTTCTTCACCCAGCTGACGTGCTGGTGGACGGCGGCGGCAGCAGCTTCCGCGTCACCGTTGCGCAGGGCTCGAAGGATCTCCGCGTGCTCAGTGATGTTCTTGGCGATCCGGTCCGGGTGAGCGTGCATCACAGCGACGCCCATCCGTAGCTGACGGTCACGCAGCTGGTCGTAGAGCCGTTCGAGAATCTGATTCCCGGCGTTGCGAACGATCTCGGCGTGGAAGCACCGGTCACTGGCGGCCACCGCGGCCAGGTCGCCTTCCGCGGCGAACCGACGCTGCTCCTCCAGCAGTTCCTCCAGCCGCTGGATCAGCCTCGGTCCCGCGGGAACGGCCTTGCGCACTGCGTGCTCCTCGACGAGCAGGCGTGTTTCGACGACATCCCCGATCTCCTGAGCGGAGACCGGAAGCACCAGCGCACCCTTCTTCGGGTAGAGCTTGATGAGCCCTTCGACCTCGAGGCGGAGCAGCGCCTCGCGCACAGGCGTCCGGGAGACGCCGACGGCATCGGCGAGGTCCCCCTCGGTGAGCAACGTGCCGCCCTCGTAGCGGCGGTCGAGGACTGCCTGCTTGACGTGGCTGTACACCCGCTCGGCAGCGGGAGGTTGCTTGGTGGGGGCAGCAGCGGAAGGCATGCGCACAGCATAGATACAACAGGTATGCGTCGGCCTGCACCGTCCGCGATACGGACACTGCTCGCAGAGACTCGTGAGCGGCCTCACGCCACTGCGGTGAAGTCACCCGGTTCATTGAGGTAGACGTGCCCGGTGGGTGCGGTCCAGGTCGTCCGCCCAGTGGCAGGGTCACGCGTGACCGACCAGCCGGCGTGGTGCTTCAGCATGTGATGCCGACGGCACAGAGCGACGAGGTTGTCCGGCGTCGTCGGTCCACCGGACGCGGAGTCGCGGTGATCGAACGGCACGACGTGATCGAGGTCGCAGCGGTGCGCCGGCATCCGGCAACTCGGAAAGGCACAGCGCCGGTCCCGGATGGTGACATGGCGCGTGACGTCAGCCGTGGGACGGTAGGTGGTGGGATCGACCTTGAGCAGTATCCCGGTCCCGGGATCTGTGATCAGGCGTCGCCAGACCGAGCCCGGGTCCGCGGCGAGCGCCCGCGCCTGGGCAGCGGTGACCGCGCCGTACCCTTCGAGTTCCGCGGGCTCCTCGGAGACACCGATCAGCGTGTCTAAGGAAACCGTCACCTGGACAGTTGGGGCCGAGCGCCCGCCTGCACTGTTCGGCCGGAGGGTCGCCCTGTCCGCACGGAGTTCCGTACCGCTGAACGGGACGTCTCCGTGCAGAACCAGGTCGACCAGGGCGTCCACCCGCCGCTGCTCCAGGGTTCGCCCGGCATCCGCTCCCGGCCGGCCTTCCGCGCCACGCGCGCCCTTCGCGCCGAGCCGGTGTTCCTCGGCGCCCTGCAGGGAACGGGCGTGGGTGTCGACGGCGGCATCCAACTGCGCTGCCTGTTCTGCGGGAAGGTAGACGGACCACCAGGCCATACCGTCCTGGTCCATCCGGTGGGAGACCCTCCGCTCGGCCCGCGCCGACCGGTGACGGCGGTCCGCACCCTCCGGGTCGGCCTTCAGTACCGCGCGGTGCAGCGCCTTACGGGTTGCCGACACGGCCTGCTCGGGCATTCTGCGTACCACCAGCGTCTCGACCCGCGCCGCGGTCGCGCGCGGCAGATTACGCGTCACGTCGACGACGGCATGCGCCTGCATGTAGTGGATCCGCCCCGCTTGGAGCAGGTCCAGAGTGGCGCGGAAGGTGCGGGTCAGATGCCGGGCGGTGGCCAGGCGGGTAGCAGCTGTGCGATTCGAGATCCGTAACGCACAGGCGACCTGTTCACAGGTGAAGTCCCACACCTTCTCCCCGGGGCTGTCACCCTCAGGGGCGGGGTCGACCCGGTCGGCGTCCAGCGCACCCAGCACCCGTACCTGCAGAGCCTGAATCCACTCGGCGTGGCGCTCCAGAGCCCGCAGCGCGTCGATCCGGCCCGCCGCGGAGAGCTGGGCCGGGTCCAGTTCTCCGATCAGCAGGGCGGTCTCCGGACCCGGCGCACATGTCGCAAGGCAGGCGGCCCGTTCATCCGGCGCCCCCGGAACTGCGGATCCAGACCCCGCGCTCCCGCCCTCCCCCACACCGGCACCCGCGGTCGCGGTCGCGGTCGCGGTCGCCGGGGGAGCGTCTACCGTCCCCCGATCGGCTCCCGCAGAAGAGGCCTGCCCCGCGGCCTCTGCCGCTCCATCCGCGCAGCACATTCCATCCATGGCGTCTCCCCCCATCCCCGATGAACCTCTCGCCCGTACGGAGGTCCACGAGTCATCCTCAATCACAGAGAGTGACGAATCCAGGCTCCGTAGGGTGAATCACTCCATCAGGTGGCACGGAAGGCTTCCGGGAACGGCGCCGGGACGAGCCACGTTCCCCCTGGACAGGACGCACTGGAGCGCGTCCCGTCCGTCCGGACAGGGCAGCACAGCGCGGTGGCCCGCCTGCTGACGCAGACGGGCCACCGTCACAGAGTGCAATCTCCAGCTATCGACCACCGGGGGCACCGATGCACCACCCACCAGCCGACGAAGTCCGAGGCGACCGGCGATCGACACGCAGCTGCCAACCACCGCCGACCATCGAGTCGTACTGCCCAGCGCCCGGCTCCGGACATCTGTCGGGCAGGCTCGGCGGGCAGCTCCTGGCCACGGCTCCGGTCAGTGCCGGTGCCGGACCGCGGCCCGCCCTCGGTCATGTCAGCCGTCCGCGCTCCAGAGCGCCCGGCCAATTGCCAAGGGCCGACCGGCGGACCGGCACCGGCGGACCGCCGGAGCCGCAAGACGGCCCGGTCAGCTCAGCCCCAAGTGACGAGCCTCTTCGGATCCTCCAGGACCGCCGCGATGTCCGAAAGCACCCTGGAGCCCAACTCGCCGTCGACCAGTCGGTGATCGAAGGAGAGCGCAAGAGTCGTCACCTGGCGGGGCTTCACCTTCCCCTTGTGGACCCACGGCTGGAGCTTGACCGCTCCGAACGCGAGAATCGCCGCCTCTCCCGGGTTGAGGATCGGGGTACCGGTGTCGACGCCGAAGACGCCGACATTGGTGATGGTGACCGTGCCCCCCTGCATGGCGGCCGGGGAGGTCTTGCCCTCCCGCGCGGTGGACACCAGTTCGCCGAGGGACTCGGCGAGCTCGGCCAGGGTCATGGCGTGGGCGTCCTTGATGTTCGGGACGATCAGGCCACGCGGAGTGGCCGCGGCGATCCCCAGGTTCACGTAGTCCTTACGGACGATCTCCTGGTTGGCCTCGTCCCACGCCGCGCTGATCTCCGGGTTGCGCCGGATGGCGATGAGCAGCGCCTTCGCCACCAGCAGGAGCGGGTTGATGCGCACGCCCGCCATGTCCGGATCCTGCTTGAGCTTCTGCACGAGCTTCATCGTCCGCGTCACGTCCACGGTGATGAACTCGGTGACGTGCGGCGCGGTGAAGGCGCTGGTGACCATCGCCTGGGCGGTCGCCTTGCGAACGCCCTTGATCGGCACCCGCGTCTCCCGGGCTCCCGGGGCGAACGTCTCAGCACCCTCCGCTGCGACGGTCGGCTGTGCCACCGGCGCCGGTGCCGACGGCGTCACCGGCGCGGTCTCGGTGGCCGCCATGGCCGAGGCCGCGGCAGCGTGCACGTCCTCGCGAGTGATCACACCGTCGCGGCCCGTCGGGGTCACCGCGGCCAGGTCGATGCCCAGGTCCTTCGCGAGCTTGCGGACCGGGGGCTTGGCAAGCGGCCGCGCCCCACCGGGCTCACCACCGGACGGCGCCATGGGGGTCGCTGCCGCAGGGGCACCCGTGTGTCCGTTCAGCTCCGCCTGGATCGCGGCGGCCGTCGGCCGCGGCGCGGCCGTTCCGTTGTTGCCACCTGCACCGGCACCCGCCTGCCCCGGAACGGAATGCCCCGGCACGGCCTGCCCCGACTGCGGCTTGCGCGGCCGGCGCTTCGTCGAGGAGACGGACACGCCGTAGCCCACGAGAACCGGCTGGCGGCCCTCCGGCTCGGTGTTCTGCTCGGCGGCCGGAGCGCCGGCCGCCGCCGCGCCCGGCTCTGCCGCCGCATCCGGAGCACCCGCCTCGGACGAGGTCGGGGCCGAGGCCGGGGCTGGAGCAGCTCCCCCGGGCGCGGTGTCCACCGAGATGATCACTGTGCCGACGTCCACCGTCGTGCCCTCGGCGAAGCGCAGCTCGTGCACCTGCCCGTCGAAGGGGATCGGCAGTTCGACCGCCGCCTTGGCGGTCTCCACCTCGCAGACCACCTGGCCGTCGGTGACGGTGTCACCGGGCTGTACATACCACTTGAGGATCTCCGCCTCGGTGAGTCCCTCGCCCACATCGGGCATCTTGAACTCTCGGAAGCGCTGACCGGTCTCAGTCATCGTCACGAACTCTCCTCAAGCCGCTCAGTACGCCAACGCGCGGTCGACGGCGTCCAGCACCCGGTCGAGCCCCGGCAGGTACTCGTCTTCCAGCCGGGCCGGCGGGTACGGGGCGTGCATGCCGCCGACCCGCAGCACCGGGGCCTCCAGGTGGTAGAAGCACCGCTCGGTGATCCGGGCGGCGATCTCCGAACCCGTACCCAGGAATACCGGAGCCTCGTGGACGACGACCAGCCTTCCGGTCTTCTCGACGGACTGCTGGACCGTGTCGAAATCGATCGGGGACATCGAGCGCAGATCCACGACCTCGAGGGACTTGCCCTCCTCGGCCGCAGCGGCGGCGGCTTCGACGCAGACCTTCACCATCGGCCCGTAGGCGGCCAGCGTGAGGTCGGTGCCCTGCTGCGCGACCCGGGCCTTGTGCAGCGGGCCGGGGATGGCGGTGGTGTCCACCTCGCCCTTGTCCCAGTAACGGCGCTTCGGCTCGAAGTAGATGACCGGGTCGTCGCTCTCGATGGCCTGCTGCATCATCCAGTAGGCGTCCGAGGCGTTGGACGGGGAGACCACCTTGAGGCCCGCGACGTGCGCGAAGAGAGCCTCGGGCGACTCGCTGTGGTGCTCGACGGCGCCGATTCCGCCGCCGTAGGGGATCCGGATGACGACCGGCAGCTTGATCTTGCCGAGCGCCCGGGCGTGCATCTTGGCGAGCTGCGTGACGATCTGGTCGTACGCGGGGAAGACGAAACCGTCGAACTGGATCTCCACGACGGGGCGGTAGCCGCGGAGCGCCAGACCGATCGCGGTGCCGACGATCCCGGACTCGGCGAGCGGGGTGTCGATGACCCGCTCCTCGCCGAAGTCCTTCTGCAGGCCGTCGGTGACGCGGAAGACGCCGCCGAGCTTTCCGACATCCTCGCCCATGATGAGGACCTTGGTGTCGGTCTCCATGGACTTGCGGAGCGACTCGTTGATCGCCTTGGCGAGCGAGAGCTTCTCGACAGCCATCTCAGTTCCCCTCCTCGGCGAAGGACGCCTGGTACGCAGCGAACTGCGCGCGCTCTTCGTCGACCAGCGCGTGGCCATCGGCGTAGACGTTCTCGAACATCGCCATGGAGTCCGGGTCGGGCATGGCGCGTACGGCCTCCCGGACCCGCTTCGCGAGCGCGTCGCTCTCGGTCTCCAGTGCGGCGAAGTACGCCTCGTCGGCGTGCCCTTCCTTCTCCAGGTAGACCTTCAGCCGCTGGATCGGGTCCTTGGCCTCCCAGGCCGCCCGCTCGTCGTCCTGGCGATACTTGGTCGGATCGTCGGAGGTCGTGTGGGCACCCATGCGGTAGGTGAAGGCCTCGACGAGAGTCGGGCCCTGGCCGCTGCGGGCCCGCTCCAGCGCGGACCGGGTCACGGCCAGGCAGGCGAGTACGTCGTTGCCGTCGACCCGGACACCGGGGAAGCCGAAGCCCTGAGCGCGCTGGTAAAGGGGGACGCGGGTCTGCCGCTCGGTGGGTTCGGAGATCGCCCACTGGTTGTTCTGGCAGAAGAACACCACGGGGGCGTTGTAGACCGCGGAGAAGGTGAAGGCCTCGGCGACGTCGCCCTGGCTGGATGCACCGTCCCCGAAGTAGGCGATGACGGCGGAGTCCGCGCCGTCCTTCGCCACACCCATCGCGTAACCGGTCGCGTGCAGCGTCTGCGAGCCGATCACGATCGTGTACAGGTGGAAGTTGTTGCTGTTCGGGTCCCAGCCGCCGTGGTTCACGCCGCGGAACATGCCGAGCAGATTGGTCGGGTCGACCCCGCGACACCAGGCGACACCGTGCTCACGGTAGGTGGGGAAGACGTAGTCGTCCTCGCGCAGCGCGCGCCCGGAGCCGATCTGGGCGGCCTCCTGGCCGAGCAGCGATGCCCACAGACCCAGCTCGCCCTGCCGCTGCAGCGCGGTCGCCTCGGCGTCGAAGCGCCGGGTCAGCACCATGTCCCGGTACAGGCCGCGCAGCTCGTCGGGGGTGAGGTCGATGGAGTACTCGGGGTGCTCGACCCGCTCGCCCTCCGGCGTCAGCAGCTGTACGAGCTCGGGCTGGCCGGCCGGCGGCTTCTTGGCGCCGGCTCGCTTGCCGCTGCTGCGACGCGGTTTCCGCGCGGCAGTGCTCTCCACGGTCACGGTGTGCTCCTCCGTCTGTCCGGCCCCCGGGATCCGCCGGGTGGCCTGGTGTCCCCCCTGGCCGTCGGCCAGGGGAGGGGCTCACCCGCTTCGGAACGGCGCACGGGGTAGGTGCGGCGGGCCGAACGGGCGTGACAGGCGCCCGGACAGTGGCCTGCAACACGCACGTTACCCAGTACTTCGCATCTCTGCGAAACCCCTCCTGACCTGCGATTTTGCTTGGATTTCCAAGTAAATCGAGAAATTCGGGAACAACCACTGGTCACAGCCTTGCAGCCCTCCGGGCCAACGGCACGTTATCCCGGAGGGCAAGAGCACGGGAAGAGTTCGTGTGTGAGACTGACTATGTGTGCGAAGAAGGAAGAATTAGTGTATTTCTCCTCGACGACCATGAAGTGGTACGACGCGGCGTTCATGACCTTCTGTCGGTTGAGGACGATATCGAGGTGGTCGGCGAGGCCGGCACCGCCGCGGACGCGCTGGCCCGCATTCCGGCCACCCGCCCCGATGTAGCCGTGCTGGACGTGCGGCTTCCGGACGGCAGTGGCGTGGAGGTCTGCCGGGAGATCCGCTCGGCGAACGAGGACATCAAGTGCCTGATCCTGACCTCCTATGCCGATGACGAAGCGCTGTTCGACGCGATCATGGCGGGGGCGGCCGGCTACGTCCTGAAGGCGATCCGCGGCAATGAGCTGCTGTCCGCCGTGCGGGACGTCGCGGCCGGCAAGTCCCTGCTGGATCCGGTGGCGACGGCACGCGTGCTGGACCGGCTGCGGGCCGGGAACGTCCCGGAGAGCGACTCCCGGCTGGCGAACCTCACCGAGCAGGAACGCAAGATCCTGGAGCTGATCGGAGAGGGCCTGACCAACCGGGCCATCGGCGAACGGCTCCACCTCGCCGAGAAGACGATCAAGAACTACGTCTCCAGCCTGCTGGCGAAGCTCGGCATGGAGCGCCGCTCCCAGGCCGCGGCGTACGTGGCCCGGCTGCAGGCGGAGAAGCCCTGACCCCGGCTTCCGACCGCCGGCGCCGAGCCGCGGCGGCGGCGGGTGAGTTGCCCGCGATCGGCCCGGCTGCCCGGATCGGGACCAACGGCCTCCGCTTCGAGGGCCGCCGCCCCTAGGGCTGTCCGCTTCGACCGGACAGGGTGGTGGGCATGTCCCCCGATCCCTCCTCCCCCGACCCGTCCACCGAGCCCGCGACCCCGTCCGGCACCGCACCCGGCCCTGCGTCCGGAACCACCGCCGGGCCCGCTGCCGGAACCACCCCCGAGCCCGCTTCCGGGCCCGCTTCCGGCAGCCGCGCGATCGACCTGCTGCGCAGCATCGCGTACGGCCGTCTCTCGGTGAGCATGCGTGCCCTGCCGTTCGTGACTCCGGCACGACACATCGTGGCGGACGGCAGAGTGCTGCTGCGACTGCACCGCGGATACGGCTACCACCGGGCCTGCGACGGCAATGTGGTGGCCTACGGGGCGGACAACATCGGCCACGGCACCGAGGACATCTGGTCCGTCCAGTTCACCGGGACAGCCCGCAGCGTCGACCCGGAGCCGCGGGAACTCGCCCTGTTCGGACGGATGCCGCGCTCCGCCGACAGCGACCCCTTCGAGCCGGCATATCTGCACGTCGAGCCCGGGTTCATCACTGTGCACGACCTGTCCGGCGTCCCGCTGCGACATTCCGGGCACACTGTGTGACCCCAGGTGATCTAACATCTGGCGAGTGCCGCGCTCATATGCCGCCTCGGCTTCTCGCGCCCCGCTGCCATCGCCCCGGACCGCTCCGGACGGCGACGGCGGCCCGGGGGATGCGCCGGACGGCGTCCCCGACGCCGACGACGGGCCCGCCGGCGAGACTCCGGACGGCGGCACCCTGTGTGCCCTGTTACGCCGGTACGAGGGCGCGGGCGAGCCGCTGTCCTGCGAGCGCCTCGCACAGGGCCTGCTGAACCGCGGCTACCACCTGGCCACCACGCGCGGCCGGTACTTCCTCAAGCACCACCTCGACGGCGACCGCGCCGCCATCGCCCGCCAGCACGGCGCGACCGCACGGCTCGCCGTGCTGGGCCTGCCGGTCGCCCCGCCGGTCGCGGACGCCGAAGGGCGCACCGTCGCCGTGATCGGCGGCCGCTGCTACGCGCTGCACCCCTGGGTGGACGGCCGGCACCGCGGCGGCGGCGAGCTGACCGCCGCCCAGTCGCGGCGCCTGGGATCCCTGCTGGGGCTGGTGCACACCTGCCTGGAGCGGGTGATGCAGCAGTCCGCGGTCCCGGAGGCCGAGGCCCGGGTGGAGAGCGCCGACCCGTCGGACACCTTCGAGCTCATCGAGGAGTTGCTGGCGCTCGCCCGCGCGAGGCGCCCCCGGGACGCCTTCGACGAACTGGCCGAGCACCGGCTCGTCGAACGGCGGGCGCTGCTGGAGCGGCACGCCCACCGCCGCCCGGAGGCCGGTGCCGAGCCCGCGACGGGCTGGGTGCACGGCGACTTCCATCCGCTGAACCTGCTCTACCGGGGCGCCGAGCCCGCGGCGATCCTCGACTGGGACCGGCTGGGCGTCCAGCCGCGCGCCGAGGAGGCGGTCCGGGCCGCGGCGATCTTCTTCGTCGGCCCCCGGGGAACGCTGGAGCTGTCCAAGGTACGGCCGTACGCCCGCGCCTACCGGCGGGCCACCGGCGCCGCACCGGAGGAGCTGGCGGCGGCCGTGCACCGGGTCTGGTGGGAGCGGCTCAACGACTTCTGGATGCTGCGCTGGCGCTACCAGCTGCGCGACGGCAGGGCGGACCCGCAGTTCCCCGCGGCGGCCGCGCTGTCGGTCTGGTGGACCCGGGAGTACGAGGCCGTGCGCGACGCCTTCGCGGACTGAACGAACCGCGCCGGACCGGCCGGGCGCGGTCCGGTCCGGGTGGACCGGACCGGAAGATGCCCGACGGAGGACCGCCGGCCCCGCTGGCCGGCGTCAGCCGCCCGTCGGCTCTCCGACCGTGCCGGGGCTGCCGATGGCGCCCTCGTCGTCTCCGTTGCCGCCGTCGGTCGCGGTCTCGTCCTCCGAGGGGACCGGAGTCTCGCCGGTACCACCGTCGCCCGTACCGCTCGAGGTGCTCTCGCTCGGCTGCTCGCTCGGCGACACCGACGGCGTCGAGGACGGTGTGTAACTGGGCGAGTACGAAGGGCTGTAGGACGGTGTGTAGTCGTCCTGGCCGCCCACCGAGCTCTCGCCGGTGTCGGTGTCCTCCGTCGTCTCCTCCTCCGAGGGCTCGCTCGACTCTTCCTTCGTCGTCTGCGAGCTGCTGGGGCGTTGCTTGGGGTCGTCCTTCGTCGTGTCCTTCATGTTCTGGACCGCCACCACGACCCCCACCGTGACCGCGATCACCGCGAGTGCGGCGAGCAGCCACGCCTTGCCACGGCCGCCCTTGCCGTTGCCGCCGCCCTGCCGGTGGCCTCCGTCGAAGCCGCCGTCGTCGTCCCGGCCGCCCGGCAGGATCGGACCGCCGACGCCCATCTGCGAGGTGTCGCCGTGGCTCGGGTGCGGCAGGACGCTGGTGCCGGCCAGCCCCATCGCCGGGGCCCCCATGCCCGCGTGCTCGACCGGCCCGGTGTCCCACACGCCGGTGTGGCCGCCCTTGTCGGTCAGCATCTGCAGCGCGTACTGCACCAGCCCGCGCATCTCCTCGGCGCTCTGGAACCGGTCGTCCGGGTCCTTCGCCAGGGAGCGCATGACGAGGCCGTCGAGCTCCGGCGGCACCGAGTCGGAGACCTCCGACGGCGCCACCGGGGTGTCCTGAACGTGCTGGTAGACCACCGAGAGCGGCGTCTCACCGGTGAACGGCGGGCGCAGCGCGAGAAGTTCGTAGAGCAGGCAGCCCGTGGCGTACAGGTCGGAGCGGTGGTCGACGGCCTTGCCAAGGGCCTGCTCCGGGGAGAGGTACTGCGGGGTGCCCATGACCATGCCGGTCTGCGTCATGGTGGACTGGGCGCCGTGCAGGGCACGGGCGATGCCGAAGTCCATGACCTTGACCGCGCCGCTGTTGGTGATGATCACGTTGGCGGGCTTGATGTCACGGTGCACGATGCCGTGGTGGTGGCTGTAGGCCAGCGCCTCCAGCACACCGGAGACGATGATCAGCGCCTGGTCCGCCGGCGGTGCCTCCGCGTTGAGCAGGAGGTCGCGGATGGTGCGGCCCTCGACCAGCTCCATGACGATGTACGGAACGGTGTTGGGGCCGACGACGTCCTCGCCGGAGTCGTAGACGGCGACGACGGCGTGGTGGTTGAGGCCCGCGACGGACTGGGCCTCGCGGGTGAAGCGGGCCTTGGAGACCGGGTCCTCGGCGAGGTCGGCGCGGAGGAGCTTGACGGCCACGGTGCGGCCGAGCCGCACGTCCTCCGCGGCGAAGACCTCGGCCATGCCTCCGCGGCCGAGGCGGTGGGTCAGGCGGTAGCGGCCGTCGCCCACAAGTCCGCCGCTACCCCACTGCTCCGGTGCGTCGGGGTTTCCCCCGCCGGAGGCCTCGGGTTCGGACGGGCCCTGGGCGCGCTGCGTCTGTGCCATCGGTCCTCGCCGTCATTTCTGTCCGCGGCTCGAATGGCTGCGGTCCTACGGTCTTCCGCTAAGGCACGCTACAGGGTCCGGAGGGCGCGCCGTCCCGTGATGGACAGGCCATCAAACCCGCTCCGGAAGGAGCGGCGCAAATTCCGTGGTGAGCCAGTAACGCTTCATGAACTCTTCCTGCGCAACCAGTCACGGAACGGGCATGCGGCTTGACGTGTCCGACCCCTGCGGCAGACTTTGGCGAGAATCACAACCGCAGCATTGCCGAAATCGGTACACCGGGCCGCGTTGTCAGGCTGCGTGCCACGGGGGGAGCAGGAAAAATGAGTCAGGACGGCGCTCAGGGACGCTACGAGGGCCGTGCGGTCGGCGGCGGCCGCTATCAGCTGCGCGACCTGCTCGGGGCCGGCGGCATGGCATCCGTGCACCTGGCCTACGACACCGTGCTCGACCGACAGGTCGCGATCAAGACACTGCACACCGAACTCGGCCGGGAACAGTCGTTCCGCGAGCGCTTCCGCCGCGAGGCCCAGTCCGTGGCGAAACTCTCACACACCAATATCGTCTCCGTCTTCGACACCGGCGAGGACTCGCTGCCGGACGAGCAGGGCGGCGGCGCCGTGATGCCGTACATCGTCATGGAGTATGTGGAGGGCAAGCCGCTGCGCTCGGTGCTCGACGCCGATGTGGCGCAGTACGGCGCGATGCCCGCCGACAAGGCGCTGAAGATCACCGGCGATGTGCTGGCGGCGCTCGAGGTCAGCCACGAGATGGGTCTGGTCCACCGGGACATCAAGCCGGGCAACGTGATGATGACCAAGCGCAATGTGGTCAAGGTCATGGACTTCGGCATCGCCCGTGCCATGCAGTCCGGGGTCACGTCGATGACGCAGACCGGCATGGTCGTCGGTACTCCGCAGTATCTGTCGCCGGAGCAGGCGCTGGGCCGCGGTGTGGATGCCCGGTCCGACCTGTACTCGGTGGGCATCATGCTCTTCGAGCTGCTGACCGGGCGGCTGCCGTTCGACGCGGACTCGCCGCTGGCCATCGCCTACGCCCACGTCCAGGAGGAGCCGGTCGCACCGTCGAGCATCAACAGCTCGATCCCTCCGGCCGTGGACGCGCTGGTCGCGCGGGCCCTGAAGAAGAACCCCAACGAGCGTTTCCCGACAGCCGAGTCGATGCGCGACGAGTGCGCGCGCGTGGCGGGGAGCGGGCAGACCGGGGCCGCGCCGATCATCATCGCCGGCGGCCCGGCGGCCCGCAGCGGGGCGGGCGTGGGGTCCGCGGTCTTCCCGCCGGTGGACCAGCCCACTCCGCCGGCGCCGCAGGTGCAGACGCCGTACCAGCCCCACCCGTCCAGTGGACAGATGGGCAGCTTCGGGCCGTCCACCCCGCCGCCCCCGACGCACCCGCTCCAGCAGGGCTACCAGAGCCCGCCGCCGTCCCCATACGCCGGCGGCCCCCAGACTCCGCCGCCGTACGCGGCGCCGACCGCCACGGCGTCGACCGGCGGCAGCGGGGGGAAGAGCAGCACGTCGGTGATCGTGGGCGCGACCCTCGTCGCGCTGCTGGCGATCGGCGGACTGATCACCGCGATCGTGGTGAACCAGGGCGACGACAACGGCGGACAGCAGGCGAGAACCGGAAACGCGTCCCAGTCGGACAAGCCGGATCCGGACGACGACGATGACGACGAGGCGTTCAACCCCGGCGACAAGACGAAGACCGTCAAGCGCGAGTCGTGCACCGAGGCGATCGAGTACTACGACGACAAGTCGAAGCTCTCGGCGCCGGACTTCCAGTACCGCGACATCACCTCGGTGACGGACTGCCTGCGCGCAGCCGGATGGAAGTACGAGGTGGTGCATGAGAACGAGAACACCTGGGGCAAGGACCTGGTGCTGCGTCAGACTCCGCTGGACGGCGACCCCTTCGACCCGAACGACAAGACGGAGAAGTTCGTCCTGACCGTCTCCACGGGCAAGCCCTCCTGACACCGCCGGGTGAGTCGGCGGGGCCCTCGGGTCGGTACGTCGACGTCACCCATCCGCGCCACGGCTGCGGGGCGCGGATGGCGGAGTGAGCACGACAGGGGACCGGCCCGGCGCCCCACACCGTCCGTCCTGAGGGCCCGGCGCGATGCGCGCCGGGCCGTCAGGCGTATCGGTTCAACGGCGCTGCGGGTGGGGCCCGATGCAGCGCGTGCTCCATCGGTCGATTCGAGACGCTGAGGCTCCGACGCCGGTCACGGGACGGCTGCGGGCTCCCTCCGGGCAACGGCCCTCGGTCCGAGGACCGACGGCAGCCGTCGAGCCGCACCCGGATCAGCGGTTGAGGTGCCGACGGCCCGCCGGATGAGCTTCGGATCTCAGAGGTACGGCCCCGAGCGGGCACCGCCGTGGGCCGGCACGTCCTCGCCGTCCTCGGCGCCCATCACCCCGGGCGGGAGAGCCCGGCGCATCTGCTCCAACTGCGCCCGCGCCGCCATCTGCTGTGCGAACAGCGCGGTCTGGATACCGTGGAAGAGACCCTCCAGCCAGCCGACCAACTGGGCCTGAGCGATGCGCAGTTCGGCCTCGGTCGGAATGGTCTCGTTGGTGAAGGGAAGCGACAGCCGCTCCAGTTCCTCGACGAGTTCCGGAGCGAGGCCGTCCTCCAGCTCCTTGACCGAGCTGGCGTGGATCTCCTTGAGCCGTACCCGGCTCGCCTCGTCGAGAGGAGCCGCCCGGACCTCCTCCAGAAGCTGCTTGATCATGCTGCCGATGCGCATGACTTTCGCGGGCTGCTCGACCATCTCCGTCACCGGGACCTCGCGCGACTCGTCGTCACCCTCCCCGCCACCGGGGTTGGCGTTGCCGAGAGCCATTCCGTCGGGTCCGACGACCAGAACGTGGGGGCTCTCCTGCGACCGTTCGTTCCTCGGCATCTCCATGCCGCCCATTCTCTCGCACCCGTGCCTCGAAGGCGTTGTGCCCCTGCCAGGACGTGATCCACCCTGCCGCGGCGCCTGCGGTGGCGTCGGTGACCGCATCGGCTTCGCGCCCGGTGGCCGGCCGGGTACGCAGGGCCGGGGCGGGAAGCGGGAGTGAGGACGGGTAACCGGCGGCTGTCGTCACGGAACGCCGGTCTCCGGGGTGGGTAAGGGCGACGTTCGGCCACGCGGTGCCTCGCAGCTCGGCGAGCGCCGATCAGCGCCGGCGGAGCCGGAAGCCGATGAAGGCCAGGCCGATCCCCATGAGCGCCAGCCCGGTGCCGAGCGGCAGCACCCGCAGCATCCGTCCGGAGTGCTGGGCGACCGTCTGCCCGGTGCTCTCGCCGGTCGCGCTCGGGCCGTCCGGACCGGTCGTCGGGGCCACGGGCTCGTCCGGTTCCGCGGCACCGCTCTCGGCCGGACGGGGCGAGCGCGACTGCTCGGCCTCCACAGGGGCGCGGCCCGTCCGGGAGGGGTCCGGCTTCGGGGATCCGTGGGGCTCCGGTGGCCTGGAGATGCCGGCGCCGGGCGAGGGAGGAACGGCGGGACGGTCCGGCCGGCGTGCCTCGGCCGGTGCGCTCGGGTCCCGCGCACCAGGCCGTTCCGGCACTCCCGGCGGCACCTCGGGGCGGGCCGCCGGATCCGGACCCCGGCCCGGCCGCGCCCGCCCTTCCCCGGCGAGGCGCCCGGCGAAGGGCCCGTCCGGGTCCCTGCTCCGCTGCCATGCGGCGACGCGTTCGTCGAGCTCGGCGAGCAGCGGAGCCGGGAGTCCGATCACGGGAAGGGCCGGCTGCGGGCCTGACCAGAGGCCGGGGGTCCGTCCGATGGAGTGATCCCGGGACCAGGTGTCGGGCGTCCGGCCCGGAGTGTGGGCGGACCGGCCCTCGAGAGCGAACGCCGCAGGTGCCGGCAGCAGCACGGCCCCCGCGAGGAGGCCGATGGCGAAACGTAGGCGGAGCGCTGGAGCCACGGCTGTGACCCCCTCCCGTGCCGAGCCGTGAAGTGACCATGTTCAGCGTCACACGACCGGAAGAATCTGGCATCTCGGGCATTTGATGCAATTCGCCGCCACGGTGCGGCCGTCCGCCCGCCGTTCCGGATCCGCACAGCCGGAGCCGCACAGCCTGAGTCGCACAGCCTGAGTCGCACAGCCGCTGCCGCCGGTCGGCCTCTTCAGACGGTCAGCAGGATCTTCCCGATGTGGCCGCTCTCCTCCAGCACCCGGTGGGCCTCGGCCGCATCGCGCATCGGCAGGGCCCGGTCCACCACCGGGCGGACCCGTCCGTTGGCGATCAACGGCCAGACGTGCTCACGCACCGCCGCGACGATCGCGGCCTTCTCCGAGAGCGGGCGCCCGCGCAGCGAGGTCGCGGTGACCGCCCCCCGCTTGGCCAGCAGCGCGCCGAGGTCCAGCTCTCCCTTGCGGCCACCCTGCATGCCGATGATCGCGAGGCGGCCGCTGACCGCGAGCGCCTTCACGTTCCGGCTCAGATACTTGGCGCCGACGATGTCGAGGATGACATCGGCCCCCTTGCCGTCGGTGGCCTTCCGGAGCTCCTCCACGAAGTCCTGCTCGCGGTAGTCGATCAAGATGTCGGCACCCAGCTCCCGGCAGCGCTCGAGCTTCTCCGCGCTGCCCGCCGTCACCGCGACACGCGCGCCGATGGCCTTGGCCAGTTGGATCGCCATCGTGCCGATGCCGCTGGAGCCGCCGTGGATCAGCAGGGTGTCCCCGGGGCGCAGGTGGGCGACCATGAAGACGTTGGACCAGACGGTGCAGACGGCCTCCGGCAGAGCCGCGGCCGTCACGAGGTCGACGCCCTCGGGCACCGGCAGCAGCTGGCCCGACGGGACCACGACCTGCTCCGCGTACCCGCCGCCGGCCAGCAGCGCACACACCTCGTCGCCCACGGCCCACCCGGACACATTGGGCCCCAGGGCGGTGATCCGCCCGGAACACTCCAGGCCGGGGTACGGGGAGGAGCCCGGCGGCGGATCGTAGAAGCCCTGCCGCTGCAGCAGATCGGCGCGATTGACCGCGCCGGCCGCGACCTCGACCAGGACTTCGCCCTCGCCGGGGACGGGTTCCGGGACCTCGGCCCACACCAGGGCCTCGGGTCCGCCGGGTTCGGGGATGGTGATCGCGTTCATAGGCATGGCGGCGAGGCTACTCCGCCCCCGGACGGCACGACGATCACGCGCCCCGGAACGGCGGCCGACGCCGTCCCGCGGCGCCGGCCGGTCCGTCAGCGCGCCGTTCGCGGACGGACGGTCGCCGTACGGCACTGCCGCCCGCCCGTCCCTGACCGGGTCACCGGAAGTCGTCCCCGGCCGGAGGTGCGGCCGTGTCGAACCGGTCGGGCCAGGGCAGTTCGAGGATCTCCGCATCCGCTCCCGCTTCGGCGCCGCCCGGCGGTACGACGGCGAGCCCGTCGGCGGCGGCGATGCCTCGCAGCATGGCCGGACCGGTGAAGTGCAGGGGCCTGGCGGCCTCGCCGTCGAGGGCGACCGGGACGAGACGGGTGTCGTGGGGATGGCCCTGCACATCGGTGGCGAACGGCAGCGTGACGGCGTACGGGTTCGGGCCGCGGCCGGACAGCGTCCGCAGCAACGGTTCTGCAAGCGTGAGCAGGCCGGAGACGGCCGCGAGCGGATTGCCGGGGAGCCCCACCAGGTGCCGCTCCGGGGCGAGTCGGGCGAGCAGCATCGGGTGCCCCGGGCGCACGGCGACGCCGTCGACCAGCAGCGTGGCACCGACCCGGCGCAGGACCGGATGGACGTGGTCGACGGGTCCGGCGGCGGTGCCACCGGTCGTGACGAGGAGGTCGGCGGTGGAGTCCGCGACGGCCCGGTGCAGGAGGCCGGCGTCGTCGCCGAGCCGGCGGGTGGACACGACGTCCGCCCCGAGCGCCCGCAGCCAGGGGCCGAGCATCGGTCCGAGCGCGTCACGGATACGGCCTTCGCGGGGAAGTCCGCTGCTCAGCAGCTCGTCGCCGAGGATGAGGACCTCGGCCCGGGGGCGGGTGACGGTGGGCAGTTCGTCATAGCCGGCGGCGGCCGCGAGGCCGAGGACGGCAGGGGTGACTAGCGTCCCGCCGGGCAGCAGCCGGTCGCCGCGGCGGCACTCCTGGCCACGGAGACGGATGTCCTGACCGGGGGTGATGTTCCGGCCGGGGGCGATGTGCAGGCGCTCACCGGGAGAGCCGGGACGCCCCCGGGTCTCGCCGTGCTCGGTGCGCAGCACCGCAGTGGTTCCGGCGGGAACGGGAGCACCGGTGGCGATGCGGACGGCGTGCCCGTCGGGCAGCGCCGCGGGACCGTCCTGACCGGCGAGAATGCCGGGGTCACCGGGGTCGTCGACCGTCCAGGGGCCGGGGCCGGCGAGGGCCCAGCCGTCCATCGCGGAGGTGTCGAAGGAGGGCAGGTCGGTCAGGGCCGGGAGCGGCTCGGCGAGGATGCGTCCCAGCGAGTCGTCCAGCCCCAGGACCGCCGTCGGCAGCGGACCGTTCGCGGCCCGGGCGGCACGCTCCCTGGCCGCGGGCCAGGGAGTCGCTCCGAGAGGCCTGCCGTCCCGGACCTGGCCGGAACGCGTGACCGGAACGGAGGCCGCGGTGCGCTCCGGCCCGGAGTCCTCCGACCCGGCGAACCGTTCCGGCACGCCGAGGATGTCCGACACGGACGGCCACGCGTCGTCCTCGGACGGCGCTTGCCCGGCAGGCCCCGCGCCCTGAGCGCGCGCGCCGGAACCGGAGCGCGCGCCGGAACCCGATGCGGGGACCCCGGCGCACTCGGACGCGGGGGCGGCTGCTCCGGGGGCCCCTCCACCGGTAGGAAGTCCCTCGTACGCCTCGTGCCCCACCGCCGATTCGCGCGGGTCGGGCTCCGCCCGCACGATGTCCGATCCATCGGGACACCCGGAAGCGGCATGTCCTGGCGCCGCGCCCGCCACCGGCGGACCGTGCAGTTCCCCCGTGCAGCAGCACGGGCAATGCCCCTGAGCGGTCGCCGTGGTGCGCCCGCCAAGACGAGGCGCGGCAGGGTCGACGGAGTCGGTCGAGCGCTGTCCCGTCAGCGGCCGGCGCCCCTCGTTCGCGATGGCCAGGGCCTCGTCCACCGCCTGGTCGACGTCCCTCTCGACCACCGCCGACCGGGACCTCGCGTCCGCCACCGACCGGGCCTTCCGGTCCGGTCCGGTGGCCTCAGGGCCGAAGGGGTCATTCCCCGGGGCGTTCCGGTGTGCCTCGCTCCCCCCGGTGGCCGTCCCACCGATGTCACCGCAGCCGGGTGCGGAGCGGTCGGCCCGCCCGTGCCGGACATCCCCGCGGGCGCGGCCGTCACCGGGAACGCGGCCTTCACCGAGAACACGGCCGTCGCCGGGAGACAGAGCGTCGCGGTCCGCGTCCCGGTCGGTGTCGTGGTGCGTCTCACGGTTCGTCATCGGTCCGCGCCCTGCCTCGTCATCCGTCGGTCTTTCCACCGTCGGCCGGTCCCTCGGCGGACTCCGCCGCCCAGCGCGCGGCGAGTGCCGCCGCCCGGCGCGCGGCTTCCGCCACCTCGGCCGGAGTGCCACCCGCCCGGCCCGCCGCGTACCCCACCAGGAAGGTGGTCAGGGGCGCCGCCGGCCGGGTCACGCCGTGCGCGGCATCGCGGGCGAGGTCCAGCAGAACGCCGGTGTCGACGTCCAGCTCGATCCCGAGTTCGTCCTTGACTGCGGCCATCCATTCGTCCAGCACGTTTCCATGCTCCCTGATGCGGGCGCGGGCGGACGCAAGGTCCTCCCAGGTGTCGCAGTCGAAGGACGCCGTGGGGACGGGCCCGGGTATGCGCCGGAGGGTGAGTTCGGCGCTGAGCAGGCGCAGCGGCAGATGAGCGAGGCCGCCGTGCTCGGCGGCGAGCAGGGAGAGTTCACGGCGCAGCGGCTCGGTTCGGTAGGCGGCGACCAGCGGCTGGTCCCTTCCGTCGGAATCGACGAGCAGCACCCCGTCGGCCGGCTCGTTTCCCGCGGTGCCGTTGGCATCATCCGCCCGGGCCGTGGCCGCGTTCCGCGCCGCCCGGAAGGGGTCGGCCGCCTCGGGCCGGGGCGCGCCGCCGTCCCGGATCTCCCGGTCCGCGGTGGCCCGGCCGGCATCCGGGTCGGCGTCCGGCCGTGTCGCGGGGGCCGGGCCCGGCCCGGGCTCCTCCCCGTCCAGCGCCCCGATCAGCGCCCGCACCGTTTCGGCCGACAGAAACGGCAGATCCGCGGAGAGGGCGAGTACCACCGGCTCCGTGACGTGTGCGAGGCCGGCGTTGAGCGCCGCCAGTGGGCCGCCGCCGGGGGGCTGCTCACGCGCCCAGCGCACCGGGCGCGCGGTCGGCCGCCGGGAACCGACGACAACGGTCGCGGTGGCGTCGGCGCACGCCCCGAGCACGCGGTCCAGGAGCGAGCGCCCGCCCACATGGAGGCCCGGTTTGTCCGCTCCGCCCATTCGCTTGGCGGCGCCACCGGCCAGCACCACCGCGTCGTACCCCTGCGCAGTCATGCCTCGAGTATCCCGGGCGCGTGGGACGTCGCGGCAGCCTCATGGCTCCCCGCCCGCATGGAGGCGCGCGCCCCACTCCCGGCAATGCCGGCCCTGTCCCCGGCGCCGGCCGCCGGGGACAGGCGACGTCACACGGTGCGCAGCAGCACCGCCGGCTGCTCGACGCAGTCGGCGACGTACCGGAGGAAGCCCCCGGCGGTGCCGCCGTCGCAGACCCGGTGGTCGAAGGTGAGCGACAGCTGAACGACCTGCCGCACCGCCAACTCGCCCCGGTGCACCCACGGCTTCGGCACGATGCGCCCCACGCCCAGCATCGCCGCTTCGGGGTGGTTGATGATCGGCGTCGAGCCGTCCACGCCGAAGACGCCGTAGTTGTTGAGCGTGAACGTGCCGCCGGTCAGGTCGGCCGGTGTCAGCGTGCCCGCCCGCGCCTTCTCCGTGAGCCGGGCGAATTCCTCGGACAGGGAGGCCGCGTTCCGGGTGTGCGCGTCCCGGACGACGGGCACGACCAGGCCCCGGTCCGTCTGCGCCGCGAATCCGATGTGGACGCCGGGGAGCCGGACGACCTCGCGGGCCTCCATGTCCACCGTGGAGTTCAGTTCGGGGTGGCGGGCGAGTGCGGCCGTGCAGATCCGGGCCAGCAGCGCGAGCAGTGACACCTTCGGCCCACCGGCGGCGTTCATGGCGGAGCGGGCCGCCATGAGTTCGGTGGCGTCGGCGTCCACCCAGCACGTCGCCTCGGGGATCTCCCGTCGGCTCCGCGACAGCTTGTCCGCCACGGCTCCGCGCACTCCGCGCAGCGGGATGCGTTCCGCCGCCGGTGCCCCGCCGGTGGCCGGCTGCCTGACCGCCTCGGGCCCTCCCCGGTCGGTGGCGGTCGCCACCCCGGAGGCGCAGGGAGCCGTGTGGCTCGGCGCCGGCCGGGCCGGCGGCCCGGTGAGTGTCCGCGCGGCGCTCTCGACGTCGGCCCGGAGGATGAGCCCCTCGGGCCCGCTGCCCCGCACCTCGCGGAGATCGATCCCGTTCTCCCTGGCCAGCCGCCGGACGAGAGGCGAGATCACGGCGACCGGTCCGGAGCCGCCGGCTGTCGTGGCTGCGGAGGTGGCGCGTGTCGTGGCACGGCCGTCTGCCGGAACGTTCGCTTCCTGCTGCGGGGCCGCACGGACGGCGGCTCCGCCGGCTCCCCCTCGCGGTCCGTCGGCCGCGGGCGCGGAGGGCAGCGAGAAGCCGCCCGTGGGACGGACCCTGCGCCGGCGGGCCACCGGCGCACCGGTGCCGTAGCCGACGAGCACATTGCCCGATCCCTCGTCCCCGCCCGCGCCGGCCCTGCCGTCGACGCCGCCCTCGGACCCGACACCCGGCGCAGCCGAGTCCGCGCCGGCCGAGCCCGGGGTCGTTCCCGGTACCGAGGTGCCGGGCCCGGGGCCGCCCGGGGTGCCCGCGTCCGCGCCGACCGCGACCGTCAGCAGCGGTGCCCCGACCGGCAGCTCCGTGCCCTCCTCGCCGTAGCGTGCGGTGACCACGCCCCCGTAGGGACAGGGCACCTCCACCATGGCCTTCGCCGTCTCCACCTCGACCACCGGCTGGTCGACGGCGACGACGTCGCCGACCTGCACCAGCCAGCGGATGATCTCGGCCTCGGTCAGCCCCTCGCCGAGATCGGGCAGCCTGAACTCCCGCACCACGGCCATCAGCTCCGCACCTCCCCCGGTGTCCACTCCGACTCCCACTGCAGCCGGGCGACCGCGTCCAGGATGCGGTCGACGCCGGGCAGGTGGTGGCGTTCGAGCATCGGCGGCGGATACGGGATGTCGAATCCCGCGACCCTGAGCACCGGGGCCTCCAGGTGGTGGAAGCACCGCTCCGTCACCCGCGCGGCGATCTCCCCTCCGGGACCGCCGAACCCGCTGGACTCGTGCACCACGACGGCCCGCCCCGTCCGGCGGACGGACGCGCAGACCGTCGCGTCGTCGAACGGCACCAGACTCCGCAGGTCGAGGACTTCCAGATCCCAGCCCTCGGCGCGGGCGGCGTCGGCGGCCTCGAGGCACACCGGCACGGACGGCCCGTAGCTGATGAGCGTCGCGCTGCGGCCCGCTCGCCGGACCGCGGCGCGACCGATCGGGCCGACCGCTTCGGGCTCGTCCGGCGACCAGTCGGCCTTCGACCAGTACAGCCGCTTCGGTTCCAGGAAGACGACGGGATCGTCGGAGGCGATGGCGGCCCGCAGCAGACCGTACGCGTCCGCCACCGTCGCCGGGGTGACGACGTGCAGGCCCGGGGTGGCCATGTAGTAGGCCTCGGACGAGTCGCTGTGGTGCTCGACGCCACCGATCCCGCCGCCGTACGGCACCCGCACCGTGATCGGCATCGGCATCGCGCCCCGCGTCCGGTTGCGCATCCGGGCGACATGGCTGATGAGCTGCTCGAACGCCGGGTACGCGAAGGCGTCGAACTGCATCTCCACGACGGGCCGCAGACCGTACATCGCCATGCCGACCGCCGTGCCCAGGATGCCCGCCTCGGCCAGCGGTGTGTCCGTGCAGCGGTCGTCGCCGAACTCCCGGGCGAGGCCGTCGGTGATCCGGAAGACGCCGCCGAGCGTGCCGACGTCCTCCCCGAGGACGTGCACGGACGGGTCCTCGGCCAGGGAATCCCGCAGGGCGCGGCCCAGGGCCTGGGCCATGGTGGCGGGTTTGCGCACCGGGGCGGCGGGCCCGGCGGCGGCTGGTGCGGTGGTCACTTCCCGCCCTCTCCCTCGTGGTCGGCGGCGTCGAGCTCGGCGCGCAGCTGGGCGGCCTGTTCCCGCAGCTGCTCCGTCTGCTCGGCGTACACGTGGCCGAACAGGTCCATCGGGTCCAGGACCGGGTCCTGGTTCATCCGCTCCCGCAGGTCGGCCGCCATCTCCTCGGCGGACTCGCGGACCACCCGGGCTTCCTTGTCGTCCAGCAGGTGCCGGTCCCGCATCTCGCGCTCCAGCAGCGTGATCGGGTCGTGTTCCCGCCACTCCTCGACCTCGTCGTCCGGGCGGTAGCGGGTGGCGTCGTCGGCGTTGGTGTGGGCTTCCATGCGGTAGGTGACGGCTTCCACGAGCGTCGGCCCCTCGCCCGCGCGGGCACGGCGGACGGCCTCGCCGAGCACGTCGTGGACCGCGACCGCGTCGTTCCCGTCGACGAGCCGGCCCGGCATGCCGTACCCCACCGCCTTGTGGGCCAGGGAGGGCGCGGCGGTCTGCTTGGCGAGCGGCACGGAGATCGCGAAGCCGTTGTTCTGGACGAGGAAGACGACGGGGGCGCGCCAGACGGCGGCGAAGTTCAGTGCTTCGTGGAAGTCGCCCTCGCTGGTGCCGCCGTCGCCGACCATGGCGAGCGCGACGACGTCGTCCCCCTTGAGCCGGGCGGCGTGCGCCAGGCCCACGGCGTGCGGGAGCTGGGTGGCGAGCGGCGTGCACAGCGGCGCGACGCGGTGCTCCCGCGGGTCGTACCCGGTGTGCCAGTCGCCGCGGAGCAGGGTGAGCGCCTGTACGGGGTCGAGCCCGCGGGCCACGGCGGCGAGGGTGTCGCGGTAGCTGGGAAAGAGCCAGTCCCGGTCCTCCAGGACGAGGGCGGCGGCGACCTGGCAGGCCTCCTGACCGGTGCTGGAGGGGTACACGGCCAGCCGCCCCTGCCGGGTGAGGGCCGTGGCCTGCGTGTTGTAGCGGCGGCCGCGGACCAGCTCGGCGTGGAGCCGCTTCAGCAGGGCGGGATCGGTGTCCCGCCCCGCGGGGGTACCCAGCAGGCGGTACGGCTCCTGGTCGGGAAGGAGCGGCGCCGGGTCGGTGCGGGGCCGCCAGGCGGGCGGCGGGGCCGGGTGGTAGGACCCGGGCTGTTCGAGGACCGTCATTCGAGCACCTCCTGGGACTCGCCCCTGGGCTTCGGCGTGGGGACCTGGGGCCTGCTGGGCCGGGGCGACGGGCAGGGCTTAGCGCGACGCGGTGTGGCACGTCTCACCTACCGATTGTTCGGTCGACGGCACATTTTGGCTACATGCGGCCTCAGCCTGTGGACAAACGGTTTTCCACAGCCTGAGATGAGGGCAGGACGTCCACCGTGGGGAGGCATAGGCGGATGGCAACTGAACGGATGGCCGACGAGAGCCGGATGCCGCCCCCGCGGCCGCTGGACGCGATCGACCGCGCCATCCTCCGGATGCTCCGCACCGACGGGCGCGCCTCGATACGCTCCGTGGCCGAACGGGTGCACATCTCGCGCGCCAACGCGTACGCGCGCATCAACCGGCTCATCGAGGACGGCGTGATCCAGGGCTTCGGAGCCCGGGTCGACATGGAACGGGCAGGCCAGGGCGCCGCCGCGTACATCACGCTGAAGATCGTGCAGAACTCCTGGCGCACGGTCCGCGAGCAGCTCGAGGAGCTGCCGGGCGCCGCGCACATCGCCCTGGTCAGCGGCGATTTCGACGTCCTGCTGCTGGTGCACACCGAGGACAACCGCGCGCTCCGGGAACTCGTCCTGACGCGGATCCAGTCGATCCCCGAGGTGCTGAGCACGCGCACGCTGCTGGTGTTCGAGGAGACGGACCTCTGGCCGGAGGATCCGGCCGAGGCCTGAACCGCGGCCGGCGGCAGGGACGGAACCGGCCCGGGACGGCGCGGGGTGGGCCCGAAGCGCCGCCGGGGCGATCCGCCCGCCGGCGCCTGGGCGGAGCGTCGCCCCGGAGGAGGGCCGACGCCCAGAAGAAGGGTCTAGGAAGAGGCGGACGTCCGCAGGCCGTCGAAGGCCATCCGCACCACCGTTTCGGCCACGTCGTCGCCGTCCGCGTGGCCGCTGCCGTGCGGCCGGTACCACTCGACGATCGAGTTGATCGTGCCGAACAGCAGCCGGGTGGCGAGCCGCAGGTCCACGTCGTCGCGCAGGTCGCCCTCCGCCGCGGCCTGCTTCAGCAGCTCCGCGACCTGCTGGTCGAACTCGCGGCGGCGCTCCATGGCCCACCGCTCGGTGTCGGTGTTGCCGCGCACCCGCAGCAGCAGCGTGACGTACGGCAGCTCGGCCATCAGCACCTCCGCGGTCCGCCGCGTCACGTGCTCGAGGCGGTCGATGGCCCGGCCCTCGCACGCCCCCGGCTCCCGCAGGATGGCGAAGAGCCCGTCGAGGGCGCGGCGTATCGCCAGGCGCAGCAGTTCCTCCTTGCCGCGGACATGGTGATAGATGGACGACTTGGAGATCCCCGCCGCCCGGGAGAGGTGCTCCATGGAGGTGCCGTCGTAGCCCCGCTCGTTGAACACCTCGACGGCGACCGCGAGCAGCGATTCGGGCGTATAGGTGTCGCGCTTGGCCATGGTCATGATGAGAACAGCTTTCCTTCGGCCGTCGCACGACGGAGCAAGGGCTGGGACGGGACGTAGCGGCCAGTAGGGTACGCGTCGTCGAGGCCCCACAGGACCCTGCGCACCCAGCCGGCGCCGAGCTCGTCGGCCCACTCCAGCGGGCCGCGCGGGTAGTTGACGCCCAGCCGCATCGCGGTGTCGACGTCCTCCGCGCCGGCGACGGCGCGGGCGACCGCCTCGGTGGCGAAGTCGGCGAGCATCGCGACGGTGCGCGCGACGATCATTCCGGGCACGTCGTCGATCACGCTGACCTGCTTGCCGAGCGCCTGGAACAGGCCGATCGCGTCGCTGAGCGCCTCGGGGGAGACGAGGTCGGAGGGGGCGAGGGCGATCCGGGTGGCGGTGCGGTAGTCCAGTGCGAGATCGAAGCGGATATGGGTGCCGGACAGATCGGTGGTGGCGGCCGAGCCGTCGGTGAGCGTGAGCCGCGTGCCGCCGGGCAGCGCGATGAACCCCTCCGACACGAAGGAGGTGCGATCGCGGGTGACCTCGATGCCCGCCTCGGCGATCAGCTCGGCCAGGACCGCGGCGGGCCCGAGGTCGCCGTGGACGCCGACCGTGGCCGGCGCCTTGCGGGGCTCCGCGGTGTGCGGCTCCGGCCTGGATTCCCCCTCGCCGTACGCGTACCAGCCGCGGCCCGACTTCCGGCCGTGCAGACCCGATTCGACGAGCCGGCGCTGGGCGAGCGAGGGGGTGAACCGCGGGTCGTGGAAGCAGGACTCCCAGACGGACCGCGTGACGGCCTCGTTGACGTCCTGGCCGATGAGGTCGGTCAGCTCGAACGGGCCCATCCGGAAGCCGCCGGACTCCCGCAGGACGGCGTCGATGGTGGCCGGGTCGGCCGCCCGCTCCTCGTACAGCCGGAAGGCCTCGGCGTAGAACGGCCGGGCGACGCGGTTGACGATGAAACCGGGGGTGTCGGCACAGCGGACGGGCGTCTTCCCCCAGGCCGCCGCCGTGTCGTGGGCACACTTCGCGGCGGCTTCGTCGGTGGCGAACCCGCTCACCACCTCCACCAGCGGAAGGAGCGGCGCCGGATTGAAGAAGTGCAGCCCGACCAGGCGTCCGGGGCGGGAGAGCGCCCCGCCGACCGCGGTGACGGACAGCGAGGAGGTGTTCGTGGCGAGCAGGCAGTCCTCGGAGACGACGGATTCGAGGGCCGTGAAGAGCTGCTGCTTGGCGCCCAGCTCCTCGAGGATCGCCTCGACGACGAGCCGGGCGTCCGCGAGGCCGCCGAGTTCGGTGACCGCGCCGAGCCGGCCGCGGGCGGCGTCCCGCTCCTCCGCGGTGAGCCTGCCCTTCTCCACGAGCCGGTCGAGGCGCACCGCGATGGCGTCGACCGCCGTCCCGGCCCGGCCGGGAGCCACGTCGTAGAGCCGCACCGGATGCCCGGCCAGCAGCGCGACCTGGGCGATCCCCTGGCCCATGGTGCCGGTGCCGACGACGGCGACGGTGCCGGTGCGGTCGATTGCGGTCATGGTGAAGATCCTCCCCGACGAGTTGTCCACAGGACCCCAGGCCCCCTTGTCCCGACCGATCGTTCGGTTACAGTATCTCCCGGGGGAAGCCCCCGGGCCCCTCGCACTCCGGATACTCGATTCCCAGCCCGGCTCAACGAGGAGTTGGTCAGCCATGGCCGCCGATCTCACCGCTCTCCAGCTGATCGAGAAGCACCGCTCGACCCTCGACCAGGCGCTGGAAGCCATCCGCACCCGCGCGTACTGGTCTCCCCACCCGGAGCACCCGAAGGCGTACGGCGAATCCGCGGCCGACGACGGCCTGGCCGCCTTCGAGGCGCTGCGCGGCAAGCGGCTCGACCTCGGCCAGCCCGGGACGGACGCCTGGGCGGGCGACGAGGTCTCGCCGTACGGCCCGGAGCTGGGCGTGGAGTATCCGCACCCGGATGTCGACGTGCTGCTGCCGGCGATGCGGGCGGCCATGCCGGGGTGGCGGGAGGCCGGGCCCGAGACCCGCGCGATGGTCTGCCTGGAGATTCTGTCCCGGATCAGCGCCCGGACCCATGAGTTCGCCCAGGCGGTCATGCACACCAGTGGCCAGGCGTTCATGATGGCGTTCCAGGCGGGCGGGCCGCACGCCCAGGACCGCGGTCTGGAGGCCGTGGCGTACGCGTATGTGGAGCAGGTGCGCACCCCGGAGGCCGCGGACTGGTCCAAGCCCCAGGGGAAGCGGGACCCGCTGAACCTGCGCAAGGCGTTCACCGCCGTGCCGCGCGGCATCTCCCTGCTGATCGGCTGCAACACCTTCCCCACCTGGAACGGCTACCCGGGCCTGTTCGCCTCCCTGGCCACCGGGAACGCCGTGCTGGTCAAGCCGCACCCGCGGGCGGTCCTGCCGCTGGCGCTGACGGTGGCGGTCGCGCGCGAGGTGCTGTCCGAGGCCGGGTTCGACCCGAACCTGGTGGCACTGGCCGCCGAGCGGCCCGGCGAGGGGCTGGCCAAGACCCTGGCCGTGCGGCCCGAGGTCCGCATCATCGACTACACCGGCTCGACCGCCTTCGGCGACTGGCTGGAGGCCAACGCCCGACAGGCGCAGGTGTACACGGAGAAGGCCGGCGTCAACACGGTGATCGTCGACTCGACCGACGACTACAAGGGCATGCTGGGCAACCTCGCCTTCTCGCTGTCCCTCTACAGCGGCCAGATGTGCACCACTCCGCAGAACCTCCTCGTCCCGCGCGACGGCATCACCACGGACGCCGGCCACAAGTCGTACGACGAGTTCGTCAGCGACCTGGCGGGCGCCGTGAGCGGCCTGCTGGGCGACGATGCCCGGGCGAACGCCCTGCTGGGCGCCATCGTCAACCCCCAGGTGCGGGAGCGCCTGGAGTCCGCCGCCGGGCACGGCGAAGTCGCCCTGGAGTCCCGGAAGGTGGCGCACCCGGACTTCCCCGGAGCCACGGTCCGTACGCCCGTGATCGTGAAGGCGGACGGGACGCGGAAGGTCTGGGACGGGGCGGAGCCGGACGCCGCCTATCTGTCGGAGTGCTTCGGACCGGTGTCGTTCGCGGTGGCGGTCGACTCCGCGTCGGACGCGGTGGAGCTGCTGCGCCGCACCGTCCGGGAGAAGGGCGCCATGACGGTCGGCGCGTACACGACCTCCCCGGACGTCGAGCAGCTGATCGAGGAGGCGTGCCTGGAGGAGTGCGCCCAGCTGTCGCTCAATCTGACCGGCGGCGTGTACGTCAACCAGACCGCTGCGTTCTCGGACTTCCACGGCTCGGGCGGCAACCCGGCGGCGAACTCCGTGCTCTGTGACGGGGCCTTCGTCGCGAACCGCTTCCGCACGGTCGAGGTCCGCCGCCCGGCGTAGTGCGCGCTTCCCCGGCGCCGCGGATCCCTCCGGCGCCGGGGGCGGGCAGGGGCTACGGGTTCTCGATACGGGCGTGGCGGCCGATCCAGGCGTGCATGGCGACGGCGGCCGCCGCGCCCGCGTTGATCGACCGGGTGGAGCCGAACTGCGCGATCGAGCACACCATGGCCGCGTGCCGGCGGGCCTCCTCGGTCAGTCCCGGGCCCTCCTGGCCGAACAGCAGCACACAGCGGCGGGGCAGCTCCGTGGTCTCCAGCGGGACGGAGCCGGGGAGGTTGTCGATACCGATGATCGGCAGCCTCTCGGCCGCCGCCCAGGCGGTGAGCTCCGCGGTGTCGGGGTGGTGGCGGACGTGCTGGTAGCGGTCGGTGACCATGGCGCCGCGCCGGTTCCAGCGCCGCCGCCCCACGATGTGGATCTCCTTCGCGAGGAAGGCGTTGGCGGTGCGCACCACGGAGCCGATGTTGAAGTCGTGCCCCCAGTTCTCCACGGCGACGTGGAAGTCGTGGCGGCGGGTGTCGAGGTCGGCGACGATCGCCTCACGCGTCCAGTAGCGGTAGCGGTCGACGACATTGCGCCGGTCGCCGTGCGCGAGCAGCTCGGGGTCGTAACGGTCGCCCTCCGGCCACGGCAGGGGGTGCGGGCCGACGCCGACCTCGGCGGGTCCGTAGCCGTCGTCGTACTGAACGGTCTCGATGCTGTCGCTGCTCACCCGACGAGGGTACGGTCCGGCCGCCCGCCGTCGCTCCGGACGGCCTCCCCCGCCGAGCGGGCGGGACGGAGCTCCCGGAGCCGGGCCGCCCGGCCCCCGACCCACCGGAGGAACCCGGTCGGCAGGAAGACCGCGTCCGCGGCGATCATGGCGAGCGAGAAGAAGGGCAGGCCGAGCGCGAAGGCGATGGCCAGGTGCTCGGCCATCATCAGCACGAGCAGGACGTTCTTGACCCCGCGGTTGAACAGGGTGAACGGGAAGGCGACCTGGACGATCACCGTGCCGTAGGTGATGAGCATGACCAGCACCCCGCTGCCTGCGAGGACACCGGAGAGCTCGGGCCAGGGTGAGAAGTAGTTCAGGTGCATCGGGTAGTAGAGGGCGGTGCCGTCCTGCCAGCGCGTGCCCTGGACCTTGTACCAGCCGGCGGTCGCGTAGATCAGACACACCTCGGCCATGATCACCAACAGGGCGCCGTTGTGGACGAGATTGGTGACGGCCTCCAGGACGGTGGCCGCCTCACGGCTCACGGTCCGCTCCGGCCGCACCTCCCGGGGCGACGTCCCAGCGGCCGCCCCCGCGCCCGTACCCGCCGCGCCCGCCTGCTGCATCGTCGTCCGCTCGGCCGGTGCGGGTTCCGTCAGTGCGGCACCGGCCGACGCCGTCAGGGCCGGTGCCGTCCGTGCGGGTGTCGCGTCGGCCGGTCCGCGCTGCCCCGGCACACTCGGTGCGCTCGTGTCCCCGGGCATCGGCAGGCCGGTGCCACAGACACGGCGGCGGACCGCCCCGTGGACGCCCTGCGCGACCCAGAGGCCCCAGTAGACCGCCTGCCAGCCCGCGCTGAGCCGGTCCGATGCGGTGGCGAGGAGGAGAACGGCGCCGAGCACGGCCCAGAGAACGATCCCGCCCCGGTCCCCGCCGCCGTCCCCCGTCCGCGCGCGACGCCGGGCGTCCAGGGACCACACCTGCCCGCAGCGGGTGAGCACGAGGTAGATCGCCATGAGGTGGATGACGTTGTCGCCGCCGTCGCCGACGAAGATGCTGCGGTTCTGCAGGGACAGCACCCCGGTCATGAACAGCACCGATGTGGCACGGGTGCGCCAGCCGAGCAGCAGCAGCACACCGGCGGCGATGGCGAAGAAGTAGACGGCTTCGAACCAGAGCCTGCCGTCGGACCAGATCAGCGCGGTGAGGGCACCGTTCTCGTCGATCAGCCGACGGGCCATGTCCCAGCTCCACGGGCCGTCGGGCCCGTACAGCTCATGGCGGTGCGGCCACTCGCGGAGCAGGAAGGCCAGCCAGGTGAAGGAGAAGCCGATCCGGATCACGGCGGTCTGGTACGGCCCGAGGGCGCTGCCCGTGACGCGGGCGATGCCGCGGGCGAACGCCCGTTCGGCGCGACGCGGGACGGAGCGACGCGGGGCGGAGGTCGGGGTCATCGGTGGCCGGCCCCTTCCGGTATGTCCTTCGAGGAGACCGGCCACCAGGGCATCACCCGGTGGACGGTCTTGGTGTCGACCTTCTCGTCACTCCACGGCGGCGGGGCGATCGGGGTGGTGGCGGACCTCAGCTGGATCCGCCGGACCTTGCCTCCGGACTCCTCGGGGCCCAACCGGAGCATCACGATGCGGCGCAGATACTGCTCGGACAGCTCTCCGCGCAGACCGTTGGGCCGGTTCCTGGTGTCGTGCGAACCGATGAGCAGGTCCCAGGCGCGGCGCAGTTCGTTCTGCTCGGTGTGGCTGGGGAGGAGCCGGTGGTGGATCGCCGCACCGTCCTGGGCCGACAGATCGGTCCACTTCGTGGTCGCGGTGCCTCCCTCGGCCGTGCGTATCTCGGCGCGGGCCTGGACGGCGATGTTCTGCTGGAGCGGGTTCGGGGCGAACAGCTTCCAGTTCTGTTCGAACTCCGGATAGATGTAGTCGTCGATCGTCGCCCCGTGCTGCTTGGTGATCGTGTTGGCGGGAGCGAGGTGCAGGAAGACCATCCCGAGATGCACCGCGGCGGCGACCACGACCACGGCGAACGCCACCGCGACCACTATGCGCGAAGGCAGCGAGAGCGCGGCGACACCGCCCGGCACCGCCGTCCCCTCCTCGTGACGCTCCATTCCGCCCCTCCCGAGTCCGGATCTCCGTGGAACGGTACTCAGAGCGCCCCTTCCGGCACAGCGTCTCGCGGTTATCCACAGCCTTGACACCTTACGATCCCCCACCGCACCATTGAACCGAACGATCGGTCGGTCGGCGGTCGGTCGATCCGGGCTCGTCGGATGAGAGGGGCGCCTGGTGACAACGGTGGTTGCAGCCGAGAGCGCGGGCGCGTACGCAGCGGCGTTCGACGCGGCGGTGGCGGCGGACGAGCGGATCGAACCACGTGACTGGATGCCGGACGCCTACCGCGCGACGCTGGTGCGGCAGATCGCCCAGCACGCCCACTCCGAGATCATCGGCATGCAGCCGGAGGCCAACTGGATCACCCGCGCGCCGTCCCTGCGGCGCAAGGCGATCCTCATGGCGAAGGTCCAGGACGAGGCCGGCCACGGGCTCTACCTGTACAGCGCGGCCGAGACCCTGGGCACCGGACGGGACGAACTGCTCGACAAGCTCCACTCCGGCCGTCAGAAGTACTCCTCGATCTTCAACTACCCCACGCTGACCTGGGCGGACGTGGGGGCCATCGGCTGGCTGGTCGACGGTGCCGCGATCACCAACCAGGTGCCGCTGTGCCGCTGCTCCTACGGGCCCTACGCCCGCGCCATGGTGCGGATCTGCAAGGAGGAGTCGTTCCACCAGCGGCAGGGATACGAACTGCTGCTCGCCCTCAGCCGGGGTACCGAAGCACAGCACGCGATGGCACAGGACGCGGTCGACCGCTGGTGGTGGCCGTCCCTGATGATGTTCGGCCCGCCCGACGACGAGTCCGCGCACTCCGCCCAGTCCATGGCCTGGAAGATCAAGCGGCACTCCAACGACGAGCTGCGGCAGCGCTTCGTGGACATCTGCGTGCCGCAGGCCGAAGCCCTCGGGCTGGCCCTGCCCGACCCGGACCTGCGGTGGAACGAGGACCGCGGGCACCACGACTTCGGGGCCATCGACTGGGACGAGTTCCGCGCGGTCCTCAAGGGCAACGGCCCGTGCAACGAACAGCGGATCACCCAGCGCCGACGGGCGCACGAGGAAGGCGCCTGGGTGCGCGAGGCAGCGGCGGCGTACGCCGCCAAACACGGGGAGGCATCGGCATGAGCGCTACGGACTGGCCACTGTGGGAGGTGTTCGTCCGCAGCCGGCGGGGCCTGTCGCACACCCACGCCGGAAGCCTGCACGCCCCCGACGCCGCCATGGCGCTCCGCAACGCCCGTGACCTCTACACCCGGCGGGCCGAGGGCGTCTCGATCTGGGTGGTGCCCTCCACGGCCGTCACCGCCTCCTCCCCCGATGAGAAGGACCCGTTCTTCGAGCCGGCAGCCGACAAGCCCTACCGGCACCCGACCTTCTACGAGATCCCGGAAGGGGTGCAGCACCTGTGACCGCAGCGCTGGCCCTCGGCGACGACGCCCTCGTGCTCTCCCACCGGCTGGGGGAGTGGGCGGGCAACGCCCCCGTGCTCGAGGAGGAGGTCGCTCTCGCCAACATCGCCCTCGACCTGCTCGGCCAGGCGCGGGTCCTGCTGTCCATGGAGGGCGACGAGGACGAACTCGCCTACCTCCGCGAGGAGCGCGCCTTCCGCAATGTGCAGCTCGTCGAACAGCCCTGCACCGACTTCGCGCAGGCCATGGCCCGGCAGCTCTACTTCTCCACCTACCAGGAGCTGCTGTACGGGCAGTTGGCTCAGGGGGACAGCGCCTTCGCCCCGCTCGCGGCGAAGGCGGTCAAGGAAGTCGCCTACCACCGCGACCACGCCGAGCACTGGACCCTGCGCCTGGGTGACGGTACGGCGGAGAGCCACGCCCGGATGCAGCGCGCGCTCGACGAGCTGTGGCGCTTCACCGGCGAGCTGTTCCAGCCGGTCGAGGGGCCGGCCGTGGACTGGGAGTCCCTCCGAGCGGCGTGGACGGCATCCGTCGCGTCCGTGGTGGAGCGCGCCACTCTGACGCTGCCGACCGGTCCGCAGCGTGGCGGATGGGCGGCGGGCGCGGGCCGTCAGGGCCTGCACACCGAATCGTTCGGGCGGATGCTCGCGGAGATGCAGCATCTGCACCGCAGCCACCCGGGAGCGACGTGGTGACCCCCGACACGGCGCCCCCGGCCGCCCCGACCGCCCTCGAGGAGGAGCTCCGGCGGCTCGCCGGTTCGGTGCCCGACCCGGAACTCCCCGTGCTCACCTTGGAGGAGCTGGGGGTCCTGCGCGGACTGCATGTCCTGGGCCCGGGACGGGTCGAGGTGGAGCTCACCCCGACGTACACCGGCTGCCCGGCCATCGAGTCCATGACCGCGGACATCGAGCGGGTCCTGCACGAGCGAGGCATACCCGACGTCGCCGTCCGCACGGTCCTCGCCCCGCCGTGGTCGACCGATGCCATCAGCTCCGAAGGCCGGCGCAAGCTCGAAGAGTTCGGTATCGCACCACCGCGCCCGGGAGGCCCGAGCGGTCCGGTCATGGTGGAGCTGTCCGTGCGCTGCCCGAACTGCGGATCCACCGACACCACGCTGCTGAGCCGTTTCTCCTCCACCGCGTGCAAGGCGCTGCGCCGCTGCGAGTCCTGCCGCGAACCGTTCGACCACTTCAAGGAGTTGTAGATGGCCGCGGCTCGTCATGGCGCCTTCCATCAGCTGCAGGTGGCCGCGGTCGACCGGCTCACCGACGACTCGGTCGCCGTCACCTTCACGGTTCCGCCCGAGCTGCGCGAGGCGTACCGGTTCACCCCCGGGCAGCACCTCGCGCTGCGGCGCCGCGGCGCGGACGGCACGGAGATCCGCCGCACCTATTCCCTCTGCGGCCCCGCCGGGAGTTCCGGGGGGCCGGAGACGCTGCGGGTGGGGGTGCGGCTGGTCGAGGGCGGGGAGTTCTCGACGTTCGCCCTCAAGGAGTTGCAGGCCGGCCACACCGTGGAGGTCATGGCGCCGGCCGGGCGATTCGTCCTGGAACCCACGGCGGGGCACTTCGCCGCTGTGGTCGGGGGCAGCGGTATCACCCCGGTGCTGTCGATCGTCTCCACCCTGCTGGCCCGGGAGCCGAACGCCCGCTTCTGTCTGATCCGCAGCGACCGCACCGCCGCCTCGACGATGTTCCTGGACGAGGTCGCCGACCTGAAGGACCGGTACCCGGACCGGCTGCAGCTCGTCCAGACCCTGTCCCGCGAGGATCAACAGGCCGGTCTGCCGTCGGGACGGCTGGACGAGGCCCGGCTCGGGGAACTGCTGCCGGCTCTGCTGCCCGTGGACTCGATCGACGGCTGGTTCCTGTGCGGCCCCTACGGGCTGGTGCAGGGTGCGGAGCGGGCCCTGCGGGCGCTCGGCGTACCGCGCGCCCGGGTCCACGAGGAGATCTTCCATGTGGCGGACGACTCGTCCGCGCCGGCCGCACCGGCGTCGGCACCGGCGCACAGCACGGTGACGGCAACCCTGGACGGCCGGTCCGGCAGCTGGCCGGTGCGGAACGCCGAGTCACTGCTGGAGGCCGTTCTGCGGAACCGCGCCGACGCTCCGTACGCCTGCAAGGGTGGCGTGTGCGGGACCTGCCGGGCCTTCGTGGTCTCCGGCGAGGTCCGTATGGACCGGAACTTCGCGCTGGAGCCGGACGAGGTCGGCGCGGGCTATGTCCTGGCCTGCCAGTCCCACCCGGTCACCGAGCAGGTGGAGCTGGACTTCGACCGCTGACCTGCGGACGCGTCGCTCCGAGGGTGGCCGGCCTGGGCGCCGAACGGCATCATCCACTCCCCGGCGCCGGGGTCGGCATGCGGCGCCGGGTGCGCGGGCGCGCCGGAGTCACCACCGGCAGCACCGGGCGTTATCGGCGGGGGGACGTAGCCCTGCCCGGGCGCCGCCGGCGGCGATCCGGGGGGAGCCACGCTCCGGAGGACTCGCTCCAGGGGACTCGCTCCAGGGGAGCCACGCTCCGGGGGACTCCCGCCTTGCCTGCGGTGCCTTGCCTGCGGGGCCTTCCCGGCGGAGAAACGCAGCGGGCTGTCCGGTGGGAGTGCGGACACCATTCCCAATTCCTGCAACATGTTCTACCTTGACGCACCGTCAGAGACTCTGCGGGTGTGTGCGGGAGGACGGGCAGTGGACTTCACCTTCACCGAAGAGCAGCAGGCGGCCGTCGAGGCAGCACAGGCCGTCTTCTCCGGGGTGGCACCCGACAGTGTGCCCAGCCCCGCCCTCGTGCCCGGTGCCGTCGCCGAGGACTTCGACCGTGCGCTGTGGCACAAGCTGGCCCGGGCCGACCTGTTGAGCCTCGTCCTCGAACCCCGGCACGGCGGGGCGGGCCTCGACCTCATGGCGCTCTGCCTCGTACTGCGGGAGTCCGCGAAGGTGCTGGCACGGATTCCCCTGCTGGAAACCGGCGCCGCCGCCCTCGCCCTGCGGGCCCACGGCGGTGCCGAACTCTGTGACGACCTGCTCCCCCGGATCGGCCGGGGTGAACTCGTCCTGACGGTCGCCTCCAACGGCCGTACCGGCCACGACGCGGCGCCGCTCTCGGTCACCGCACACCGGGACGGTGACGCCTGGCAGCTGGACGGGGTGCAGACGGCCGTGCCCTGGGGGCAGGTCGCAGACCTCGTTCTCGTACCGGCGCGTACCGGGGACGGTCGAACGGTGGTCGCCCTGGTCCCCCGCCCCCACGACGGGGTGTCCCTGGCCGAGCAGGTGTCCACCAGCGGCGAGCGTTACGCGGAGGTCCGTCTGGACTCCGTACGGATCGCCGACCGCGACACCCTGTCCGGCGAGGGCGTCTGGGAGCGGCTGCGCGATGTGCTCGCCACCGGCACCTGCGCTCTCGCGCTCGGCCTGGGGCTCGGTGTGCTCGGGATGACCGGCGAATACACAGCCAAGCGGGAGCAGTTCGGCTTCCCCGTGGCCACCTTCCAGGCGGTGGCGGTCCAGGCCGCGGACCGCTTCATCGATCTGCGCGCCATGGAGGCGACCCTCTGGCAGGCCGCCTGGCGGCTCACCAGCGGAGCACCGGGGGCGCTGCCCCCGAGCGGCGACGTGGCGGTGGCGAAGATCTGGGCCTCCGAGGGTGTGCGCCGGGTCGTGCAGACAGCCCAGCACCTGCACGGCGGCTTCGGGGCGGACACCGACTACGCGCTGCACCGCTACCACGCCTGGGCCAAACAGCTGGAGCTGTCGCTCGGCCCGGCCGCGGCCCATGAGGAAGCCCTCGGCACGCTCCTCGCCGCCCACCCCCTCGCTTCCTAGACGCCGCCCGGGAACCGGCCGGCCTCCACGGCCACCCGAGCACGGCACCCGAGCACCGGACGCCCGGTCCGGACCGCCGGGCATCCGCACCGCCGGGCATCCGGACCGCCGGGGACCGGGACGGAGCGGGCGACCGGGACGGCGCCGAGGGCCGGGACGAAAAGGCCGGGGCCGGGGCCGGGCAGGGCGCTCAGAGCACGGGCGAGGGAGGCTCAGAGCACGGACCGGGAAGGCCGGGAAAGCCGGGAAGGCTCAGAGCACGAAGGCCTGTCCGCCGGTCTCCGCGACCAGCGGGCGCCCCGCGGCTTCCCAGCCGAGCATGCCGCCGTCGACGTTCACCGCGTCCAGGCCCTGGGCGATCAGGTACTGCGCCACCTGTGCGGACCGGCCGCCGACCCGGCACACCACGTGCACCCGCCGACCGTCGGCAGCCGCCTCGGTCAGCTCGCCGAACCGTGCCACGACCTGGCCCATCGGGAGGTGCAGCGCGCCCTCGGCGTGCCCGGCCGCCCATTCGTCGTCCTCACGGACGTCCAGCAGAAAGCCGTCGGACGGAACCGCCCCGGCATCCACGGCGGGCAGCTGGGCGAAGTGCATGAGGTCAGCCTCTCTCGGTGTCGTCGGGCCGGACGGGTCGGCCCTCCCCCCGCACGTTACCCAACCAGCTCCGCCAGCCGCGCCTCCCGCTCGGAGACCTGCGCCAGCAGCTGCTCGGCGATCTCGTCGAGCAGGGCGTCCGGGTCCTCCGGCGCCATCTTCAGCATCGCGCCGATGGCGCTCGACTCCAGTTCGGCCGCGACGGCGGCCAGCATCTCCTTGCGCTGGGCCAGCCACTCCAGGCGGGCGTAGAGCTCCTCGCTCCTGCTGGGGCGCTGCTCCTCGTCGCGAGGACCGGCCTCCCACTCCTGCGCGAGGTCGCCGAGCGCCGCCTGATCGCCCGCCGCGTAGGCCTTGTTGACCCGCACGATGAACTCGCTGCGCCGCTCCCGCTCCGTCTCGTCCCGTGCCAGATCGGGGTGCGCCTTGCGGACCAGCTCGCGGTACATCCGCCGGGCCTCCTCGCTCGGCCGCACCCGACGCGGCGGCTGCACCGGGCGCTCGGTGAGCATCGCCGAGGCTTCGGGCGACAGGCCGTCGGAGTCGATCCAGCCGTTGAACAGTTCCTCGACGGCAGGCATCGGCAGGACCAGCCCCCGGGCCTGCTGTGCCTTGCGCAGGTCCTCCGGGTCACCGGTCCGGGCGGCGATCGCCTCGGCGATCATCGCGTCGAGCTCGTCGAGCCGGGCGTACATCGGGCCGAGCCGCTGGTGGTGCAGCCGGGAGAAGTTCTCCACCTCGACCCGGAAAGTCTCCACGGCGATCTCGAACTCGATCAGCGCCTGCTCGGCCGCGCTCACCGCCTGCTCCAGGCGTGCCTCCGGCCGCGGACCGCCCTGGGGCTCCGTCCGCTCCGCTTCCGGGTTCGTCTCGGCTTCCGGATTTGTCACCCGGCCAGCCTACGGGCCGTTCCTCCCCGGTGGTTCCAGGAGGGCCAGGAACGGTGGCCCGGCAGGGGACTGGCGCCTCACCGCAGCGGTGCCGCACTCCGGTTCACGAGCTGCCGGTTCACGACCCGCTCGTTCACCGGCCGCCGTTCATCGGCTGCCGTTCACCGACGACCGGCTCGTGAGCGGGCGCACACCGGTGCCGGCCGGACCGCTGCCGTCCCGGGACGGCAGGCACGGGACGTCGGGACGGTCAGGAAGGCACGTCGGGACGGTGACGGCCGGGCCCGGGAGCTCGGGCACCCCGCCTGCGGCTCCGGCCCGCCCCGGCCGAGCCCGGGGCAGCCAGCCCGGCCCGCAGAGCAGCCGCCCCTGCCGACCCAGCCGGGGCGACCCAGCCGACCCGGCCGGGCCGGCCCTGCCCGCGGGCGTTCCGGTCGCCCACCGTCTCGGTCGCCGGCGTTGCCCGGCCCGGATCAGCCGACCCAGCCCGGATCAGCGGATCAGCCGACCCAGCCCGGCCCAGCCCGGATCAGCCCAGTGCAGCCCGGTCAGACCCCCGGCTCAGCGGCTATCCGCCCGTTCCGCACCGCCGTGGCGAGCTCGGCGTGGTCCGCCTCGGTCCGGTCCGCGTACGCCACCGCGAAGGCGGCGATCGCGTCGTCCAGCACTTCGTTCTTGCCGCAGTAGCCGGCGATCAGCCGGGGATCCACGCTGTGCGTGTGCGCCCGCGCCAGGAGTGCGCCGGTCATCCGCCCGTAGTCGTCGAGCTGGTCGGGGGCGAGGGCTGCCGGGTCCACACTGCCCTTCCGGTTCCGGAACTGCCGGACCTGGAACGGATGCCCGTCGACCGTGGCCCAGCCGAGCAGGAGGTCGCTCACCACCTGCATCCGCTGCTGGCCGAGCACCACGCGCTGCCCCTCGTGCCCGCCGCGGCGCTCCTGGTGCGTGCCGAATCCGGACTTCTCCACATGGGGCAGCAGCACCGAGGGCCGCGCCTCCTTGACCTGGAGCACCAGCGGCTCGCCCAGGTGGTCGAGCAGCAGCACCACATAGGACCGCAGGCCCACACTGCCGGTGCCGACGACCCGGATGGCGACGTCGTGCACCGCGTACCGCCCGAGCAGCGGCAGCCGGTCGGGCGGCAGCGTCCGGAGATAGTCGGGCAGCGCGGATGCCACCGCGGCGGCCTCGGCGTCGGAGACCCGCCGCAGCACCGGCGGGGCGTCCGTGAAGCCGCGGCCGCCGTCCGGGAGGCTTTCGGTGGCCTTGGCGGCGAATCGCGCACTGGTGTTGCGCCGCGCCTTCTCCGAGACCCGCTGCAGGGTGCCGATCAGGTCGCGCGCGTCGGTGTGGGAGACCAGCTCCTCGTCGGCGATGGCGTTCCAGGCGTCCAGCACCGGCATCTTCGCGAGCAGCCGGGCGGTGCGGCGGTAGGCCCCCGCGGTGTCCTGCGCCGCCTTCCGGCAGGTGTCCTCGTCCGCGCCCGCCACCCGGCCCGCCAGCACGAGCGACGTGGCCAACCGCTTGAGATCCCACTCCCAGGGACCGTGCACGGTCTCGTCGAAATCGTTGATGTCCATGACGAGATTGCCCAGGGGATCGCCGTAGAGGCCGTAGTTCCCGGCGTGCGCGTCACCGCAGATCTGCGCGCCGATCCCGGTGACCGGCGTGCCCGACAGGTCGTACGCCATCAGCCCCGCCGATCCGCGGAGGAAGGCGAACGGGTTCGCGGCCATGCGGCCGACCCGGATCGGCGTCAGCTCCGGGAGCCGCCCGGCGTTGGACTCCTCGACGGCCGTCAGGGCATCCGGCCGCCCCGCCCCGAGCGCGGCCTCGGCGTGCGCGGAGCGCGGCACCCGTTCCCGCAGCGCCTTGCCCCGCTCCTTCGGCGTGGGGGACCCCTCCGGCCACGGGGCGAACCCCGGCACATGAGGAATCCGCCTGCCCGGCCGCCCCGCTCGTCCCGCCGGTCCCGCCCGTCCCGCCTCCGCCTCGTCCATCATGTGCCGCCTCCCCGTAACCACCCACTACGACTGGGCCACGACCGTACCGCCGGTTCCCAGCCGGCGCAGACCCTGTGGACAACCTCTGCGGACGACACCCGGCGGCCGGCGCGGGAGTGGCTCGCACAGGGCGCGACCTGCGGGGGAGCGACGGGAGGGCCGGGAAGACGAGGACGGGCACAGGGACGAGGACGCACTGTGCCCCACCTCCGCCGGGCGCCGGCAAAGCCCCAGCCCGTCAACGCCGGCCCCTCACGCCTCAGCCGCGGAAGCGCTCCGGGCAGTCGCCCCCGTCCGGGAGGTGCAGCTCCGCCCACCGCCCCAGCTCCTTCAGCGCCGGCTCCAGGGCCCGGCCGGCCTCCGTGAGCCGGTAGGAGACGCGCAGCGGAGGCCCGGCGTCGACCTCGCGCACGACCAGGCCCGCCCCGGCGAGCTGCGTCAGCCGGTCCGACAGCATGCGCTCGCTGATGCCCGGGATGGCCCGGCGGAGCTCGGCGAAGTGCACCGCCCGCTGCAGCAGCACGGACACGATCAGGCCGGTCCAGCGCTTCCCGAACAGCTCGAAGACCCGCGTCATGCCGGCATCGACCTTCTTGCACGCCTGCTCGTCGCCGTTCGTCATGGCTCCAGGGTACTAGCCATCCGTACGGAACTGCAGAAAAGTAAGTAGCTGTGCTAAGAATAGCTACGTACGGATTTCAACTTCTCTCGACGCCGGAGGCACCCCATGCCCACGCTGCTCCACCTCGACTCCTCCGCCCTCCCGCTGGGCGGCTCCTCCTCCCGTGACGTCGCCGCCACCTTCCGCAGGGCGTGGGAGGCGCAGCACCCCGACGGCACGGTCATCCACCGCGACCTGGCCGCCGACCCGCTGCCGCACATCGACGCTGCGGGCATCTCCGCGGCCTTCGCCGACCCCTCCGGGCACTCCGCCGAGCAGAAAACGGCCTTCGCCCTCCGCGACACCCTCGCGAAGGAGCTGGAGCAGGCCGACGCGGTGCTCATCGGCGCCCCGATGTACAACTTCACGATTCCCTCGACCCTCAAGGCCTGGCTCGACCACGTGATCGTGATGGGCCGGACGGCCGGGGACGCCCCCTCCGCGGCGGGCACGCCGGTCACGGTGATCGCCAGCCGGGGCGGTTCGTACGCCCCGGGCACACCGCGCGAGGGCTTCGAGTTCGTCCAGACCTACCTGGAGAAGGTGCTCGGCGGGATGCTCGGGCTCGAGGTCGACTTCATCGTTCCGGAGCTCACGCTCGCCCGGAGCAACCCGGCCATGGCCGACCTGGTCGAGCTCGCCGACGCGTCCCGCACCAAGGCGCACGAGGACGCGACGGAGAAGGCCGAGGCCCTCGCCGCCCGCCTCGCCGCCTGAACCGGCCGCGGGACGACGGCTCCCGGTCCGCCGAGCGCCCCTGAAGCCCCGGACAGCGGGCCCTTCCGATCATGCGACGGACGTCGACGGACGTCGCTCGGAGGGGCCCGCTGTCCGTGCGCCACACGCTCCGCCCCGCCCCGTCTCCCCGCCCCCGCGAAACACCGGAGAAAACTCCCGGGAACTTCGGTCAACCGAATCGGCCACCTCGACAACTCTTCCTCGGGCCGACGGGAAATGCGGCCCGCGGCACCCGTGCACCACGTGCCGCCATCACATGCCACCGCCGCGCGCCACGCGTCAGCAGCGACCGGCACAGGACAGCACCGAACCCGGACCCGGATCCACCGGATCCACCAGATCCACCAGATCCACCAGATCCACCAGCTGAATCGACATCGCTAGCACCACCAGCACCAATCAGAACCACCAGCACCATCCAGCACCACCAGCACCAAGCACCACACCGGCACCAGAAAGCAGCGCAACAGCAACACGAAGCAACAGCAGGCAGCGGAAACAGGGGGCGCCAGTGACAGACAGCGGGCACGGGCCCGTCCGGGGGCAGACGCCGGCCGACGGGTTCGACGAGGTACGGGTGGCGGTGACGGGATCGCTGCGGTCCTGTCTGACGGAGACCGACCCGAGCACCGCCGACACGGAGGCCGCCGCGGCCGAACTGGCGAAGCTGGTGGGGATCCACCTGGACGACGGGGCGGGCGTGCTGGTCCTGACGGGGCTGCCCACCGACCCGGAGGGCGCCGAGCGGGCCGTGCTGCGCGCCACCGGTCTGCTGGGGGAGCCGCTGCCGCAGAACCGGGAGGGCACCCTCGTCCGGGAGGTGCGGGACCGGGGGATGAGCATCAGCCAGCGGGGCCGGACCCGCTATTCGGACTCGCGCTTCGGCGGCGACCTGCACACCGACGGCGCCGAGGCCCCGCTGCCCGCGCCCGATGTGTTCACCCTCTTCTGCGTCCGTCAGTCGGTGCGCGGCGGCGCCCTCCAGTGCCTCCACGTGCGGGAGGTGGAGCGCTCGCTGGACGCGGAGACCCTGGCCACGCTGCGGGCCCCCTTCCGGTTCGACCGGCGCGGCGACCAGACGGCCGGAGGCGACCCCACGACGGCGAAGCCCGTGCTCTTCACCCAGCGGGGACGTCCCGCGATCAGCTATCTCCGCAGCTACATCGACCAGGGACACGACCATCCCGGCGTGCCCGGCCTCACCGGGGCCCAGCGGGCGGCGCTCGACGCACTCGACGCGCTGATCGCCGCCGGCCCCGCGTTGCTGACCGGCAAGCTGCGGGAGGGCGAACTGGCGCTGTTCGACAATCTGTCGCTGCTGCACGGGCGCACCGAGTTCCAGGACGAGCCCGATCGCACCCGTCTCCTGCTGCGCACCTGGGTCCGCCGCGCCGGCGAACCGTCATGACCGCGGCTCGGGCAGCGGTCACGCCGGCCGCCGCGGCCGTTCCGGAGATCGTGGTGGCCCCCAACTGCCTGCGTGGTTACGCCTCGGCGGCCGAGGTGGCGGGCGCACTGGTCACCGGGGTCCGCCGGGCCCGGCCCGGAGCGCACCCGGTGGCCCGGCCGCTCGCCGACGGCGGCGACGGGACGCTCGACGCCCTGTACGCCGCCCGCGGCGGCAGCCGCCGTCCGGTCGAGGCCGTCGATGTGCTCGGCCGGACCCGGACGGCGCAGTGGCTGGCGCTGGACCGGGACACCGCCGTGGTGGAGACCGCCGCGGTGTGCGGACTCGGGGCCCTGCGCCCCGCGGAGCTGCGACCGCTGGAGGCCGGTTCGGCGGGAGCGGGGCAGGCCGTGGCGGCCGCGGTCGCGGCCGGGGCCCGCACGGTCCTGGTCGCCCTCGGCGGCACCGCGGTGGTGGACGGCGGGGCCGGGGCGCTCGCCGCGCTGGGCGCGCGTTTCCTGGACGACCGCGGCCGGGAGGTGGAGCCCTGCCCGGCGCGGCTGCCCGAGGCGGTGACCGTCGATCTGGCCCCCGCCCGCCGGCTGCTGGCCGGGGTGAACGTGCGGCTGCTGGCCGATGTGCGCACCCCGCTGTCGGACAACCTTCAGTCGTTCGGCGCCCAGAAGGGCGTGACCGCGCAGAACCGTCCGGCGGCGGTGCGGGCGCTGCGGCACTTCACCGGACTCCTGGTGGGCGCCGGCGACCACACCGCCGGGGAACGGTTCCTCACCCCCTGGTTCGGGGCGGGCGGCGGCATCGGGTTCGGGCTGTCGGCCGTGGCGGAGACCACCGCGGAGAGCGGCGCGGAGGCGCTGCTGGAGATCGCCGACCCCGACGGCCACATCGGCACGGCGGCCCTGGTCGTCACCGCCGAGGGGGCGATCGACGCCGGGACGTGGCAGGGCAAGCTGCCCGGCACCGTCGCCCGGCTGCGCCGTGAACGGGGGCTGCCCACCGGCATGGTCGCGGTGCGTGCCGCGCGGACCGGGGCCGGGCCCGATCCGCTCGTGACCACCCATCTCGTCCCGGGCGCACCGCCGGACGGACCGCTGACCGGACCCGCGCTCCGGGAAGGCCTGGCGCGGGCCGCGGCGGACGCCTGCCACGCCTGGGCGGTCCGGGCGGCCTGAGGCACGACACCCCGGGCCGGCCGTCGGCCCCGCCGCGGTCACCCCTGCCCGGAACCGGCCCCGCACGCCCACGACCCGGGCATGCCCACCCACGACTCGCACCGGTACGACCCGACTTCACCCTGTATGCGTCCGAGTCGGCCCGCACGGCCACGACTCGGCCCCGCAGCACTTTCGACAGCACGCATGACCCCGTAGGACACGAGGACGTAAGGATGCTGGAGCGATATGGACCGCAGTGACGGCACCGGCCGGGCGTTCGTGGCCGGCCGGAAGAATCTGACCGAATTCGTGGTCGAGGCACTGGTGTCCGCCGGTGCCGACGCGGCCGACGCGGCGCTCACCGCCGACGTCCTGGTGGCCGCCGACCTCGCCGGGGTGGACAGCCACGGCGTCGCCCGGCTCCGCCGCTACGTCGAGGGACTGCGGAACCGCACCATCAACGGCCGGGCGCGGCCCCGTGTCGTCCGGGAGACCGGCGGGGTCAGCGTCGTCGACGCCGGCAACGGGCTCGGCCAGCCCGCCCTCTGCTTCGCCGTCGACCTGGCCGTCGAACGCGCCAAGGAACACGGCGTGGCGGCGGTGGCGGTCCGTCGCTCGAACCACATCGGCATCGCCGGCTGGTACACCGAACGCGCCGCCCGGTCCGGCACCCTGGCGCTGCTCACCACCAACGCCACACCGCAGGTCGCCCCCGCGGGTGCCGCGGAGCCCATGTTCGGCACGGACCCGGTGAGTTACGCCCTCCCCACGGCGGGCGAGCCGCTCTGCTACGACGCGGCGACCAGCATCGTCCCGCGCGGCAAGCTGGAGCGGCTGCACCGGGAGGGGAAGCCCATGCTCGCCGGGTGGGCCGTGGGCCCCGACGGCGCCACCTCCACCGACATCCCGCGGGTCGTCGCCGGGCTCAAGGCCCGGGAGGGCTACGCGCTGCTGCCGGTCGGCGGGCTCGGCGAGGAGCGCGGCGGGCACAAGGGATCCGGCATCGGCCTCCTCGCCGAACTCCTCTGCGGACCGCTCGCCGGGGCCAGCTGGAGCCGGCACACCTACGGCCCGCAGGGCGCGGACCTCGGCCAGTTCGTCCTCTGCGTGGACCTGGCGGCGCTGGGCGACGCCGGGAGCATCACCCGGGACGTCGAGGCGATGGCCGAGGAGATCCGCGGCGCCCAGCGGGCAGACGAGGAGGTTCCGGTACGGCTCCCGGGAGAGCGCCGGCACCGCTGCGCCGAGGAGCGCTCGGAGCACGGCATTCCGCTGCTCCCCCCGGTCGTCCGGGATCTGGGGAGGATCGCCGAGCTCACCGGGATCAAGCCGCTCGGCGCCCGGGAGGTACCGGCGTGAGCCCGTCCCGCACCGCGGCTCCCGCCCGCACCGGTTCCGCGGACCGGCAGCCGCCGCTCATCGACCTGTCGTCCGGTCAGATCGTGGAGCCGCTCCCCGCCGTCGCCCGGGAGGCGATGCTCCGCGCCGCCGAGGACCCGCGGGCCGCCGCGTACGCCCCCGGCCCCGGCCTGGAGGAGCTGCGGGCGGCCGTGGCGGACCACTACGCGCGCCGCACCGGGACCGCCGCCGGACCCGACGACATCACCGTCACCGCCGGCGCCCGGCACGGTCTGTTCGCGGCCCTCGCCGCCGTCGCGCCCGGTCATGACGTCCTCGTGCCCGCACCGCACTGGAGCCACTACCCCACCCTCGTCCGGCAGGCCGGGGGCACCCCGGTGACCGTGCCCGGCGACCCGGACGGCGCCCGGCCGGCCGGCCCGGCCCGGCTGGACGCCGTGCGCACCGCCCGCACCCGGGCCCTGCTGGTCAACAGCCCGGTCAACCCGTCCGGTGCCTGCTACGACGCGGACCGGATGCGGGAGCTGCGCGCCTGGGCGGCCGACCGGGACGTCACCCTGATCGTCGACGACACCTACTGGGCGTACGGCTCGCACGTGGACACCGGCGTGCGGCCCGGGCCGCACGAGGTGGTGGTCGGCGGAGCCTCCAAGGTGTACGCCCTGGCCGGGCTGCGGATCGGCTGGGTGTGGGCCGACCGGCCGCTCGTCGCGGCCGTGCGGGAGACCGTCGAGCACACCACCGGACCCGTCTCCGGACCGGCGCAGGAAGCCGCGGCGGCGGTGCTGCGGGAGGAGAGCCGCACCGGCGGCACCGGCGCGGCCGTCGCCGGGGAGGCCGTCGCCCGGCGCGCCGCGGAGCTGGCCGGCCGGCGGGCCCGGGCGCTGGAGGCGATGGCGGGCGTGCCCTTCCTGCGTCCGGTGCCGCCCGCCGGCGGCCTCTATCTCTGCCTGGACGCCTCCCGGGCCCTGGCGCGCCGGCTGCTCGGCGCCGGGGACGACCGGGAGCTGTGCCACGCGCTGCGGCGCGCGGCGGGGGTCGGCCTGCGGGCCGGCTCGACCTTCGGCATGCCCGGTCATCTGCGGCTCTGCGTCGCGGAGACCGACGACGTCCTGCTGGCCGCCGGCCGCCGGCTGACCACCTGTCTGACGGCGGCGGCAAGCGCGGCCACCGATCACTGAGGGGAATCCCATGACCGTAGCTCCACACGCAGCACCCGCCCTGTCCGCCCCGCGCGCAGCCGTCCTCCGGGAGGCTTTCGCGAGCGGCCGTCTCGTCCGGACGGCCGGCGCGCACGACGGTCTGTCGGCCCGGCTCGCGGAGGAAGCCGGATTCGACGCCGTCTGGGCGTCCGGACTGGAGATCTCGGCCGCGCACGGCCTGCCGGACGTGAGCCTGCTCGGCATGGCCGAGTACCTGTCCGGGGCCGTCGCGATGCAGCGCTCGGTGACGGTGCCGGTGGTCGCCGACTGCGACACCGGCTTCGGCGGCGTCCTGAACGCGGCCCACACGATGATGCGCTACGAGGAGGCCGGCGTCGCCGGTGTCTGCATCGAGGACAAGATCTTCCCCAAGCGGAACAGCTTTGTGAATTCCGGTCAGAAGCTGCTCGACATCGGCGAGTTCGGGCACAAGCTGGAGGCAGCCAAGGGCGCCCAGGCCTCCCCGGACACCGTGCTGATCGCCCGGACCGAGGCGTTCATCTGCGGTCTCGGCCTCCAGGAGGCGCTGAGCCGCTGCCACCACTACGTCGACGCCGGGGCCGACGCCGTCCTGGTCCACTCCAAGTCGGTCGACTCCGGTGAGGTCGTCTCCTTCATGCGGGAGTGGAACCACCGGGCGCCGGTGGTCGTGGTGCCGACCACCTACTCCGACTTCTCCGCCACCGAGGCGCGGGAGGCCGGGATCTCCATGGTCATCTACGCCAACCAGGGCATGCGGGCGGCCATCACGGCCATCCGGGACACCTGGGCCACCGTCCTCGCGGAGGGGTCGACCGCGGCCGTGGAGCCGCGCATCGCCTCGGTCAAGGACATCTTCGCGGTCTCCGGGATGGACCAGTGGCTGGAGATCGACCGATGAGCGGGCAGATCACCGCGGAGGAGTTCACCGACGCCCTCCGGGCGCACGGGGTGCGCAGCGTGACGGGGGTGCCCTGCGGCCATCTCGCGGGGCCGTGGGCGCTGTTCGACGGCGCCGGGGAGCTGACGCCCGCCGCCTCCGAGGGTGCCGCCCTCGCCGTCGCGGCCGGCTGGGAGCTGGCGGGCCGGATGTCGGCCGTGCTCTGCCAGAACTCCGGCTTCGGCAATCTGGTCAACCCGCTCACCTCGCTGCTGCTGCCGTACCGGGTGCCGGTCCTCGTGGTCATGACCATGCGCGGCTGGCCCGATCCGGCAGAGGACGAGCCGCAGCACGCCGCCATGGGCGGCTCGACCGTCGCGCTGCTGGAGACCCTCGACGTGCCGCACACCGTGCTGTGGCCGGGGAAGCTCACCGAGGCGCTGGACCGGGCCGCCGAGGCGCGGGCGCAGGGCCGTCCGTTCTTCCTGCTGGTGCCCCGGGGGGCCATCGGCAAGAGCGCCGGCGCGTACCCCGCCGGCGCGCCCGCCGACGACCGGCTCACCCGGCCGCGCGCGGTGTCCGCCCTCATGGCGGAGCTGACGGACGAGCTGCTGGTCAGCACCACGGGCTATCTGTCCCGCCAGGCCCACCACGAACGGGACCGGCCGGGCAACTTCTACATGCAGGGCTCCATGGGGCACGCCTCCGCGGTGGGCATCGGCCTGGCCACCGCCCGCCCGGACCGGCGCACGGTGGTCCTCGACGGCGACGGCGCCTTCCTCATGCACCTGGGGACCGGCTCCACGATCGGCGCGTCCGGCGCCGGGAACCTCACCCACGTCGTGGTCGACAACGGCTGCTACGAGTCCACCGGCTGCCAGCCCACCACCTCCGGCGGGCTGGACTGGGCGGCCCTGGGCCGCGGACTCGGCTACCGGACCGTCCTCACCTGCGACCGTGCCGAGGACCTGACCGGCCGGCTGCGCACCGCGCTGACCGCCGAGGGGCCGGTGCTCCTCGCGCTCACCGTGCAGCCCACCCCCGGCGAGGTCCATCCCCGGGCGACCGCCTCGACCGGCCCGGTGCAGATCGCCGAGCGGTTCCGGACAGCGGCCACCGGGGCACCCGCCGCGGCCGGCCCGGCGGGAACGGACGGTTCGGCCGGAACAGCCGGCCCGGCGGGAACGGCCGGCCCGGCGCAGGACCACGCCTCCCGGGAGGCACCGTGACCGCGGCCTCCGGGCAGCGGACCGGCCGCCGGGGCGGCCCCCTCCTGCTGACCGGCCGGGGCAGCTTCGCCGAGGTCGCCCGGGTGTGCGCGGGCCGCCGGATCCTGGTCGTCGCCGGCGCCGGGGCGCTGCGCCGGGCCCCGGTCGCCGACTGGCTGCCGCCGGACGCACCGACGTTCAGCGCCTTCCACCCCAACCCCACGGTCGGGCAGGCGGTCGAGGCCGCCCGGCTGTGCCGTGCCTCCGGCGCCGACCTGGTGGTCGGCATCGGCGGCGGTTCCACGCTGGACGTCGCCAAGGCCGCACGGGTGCTGCCCGCCGACCCGGCCGGGGCCGACGACGTCATCGCGGGCCGCCGGCCGGCCCCGGTGGACGGGCCGGAGCTGCTGCTCGTGCCCACCACGGCCGGCACCGGCAGCGAGGTGACCCGGTTCGCGACGCTCTACCGGGGACACCGCAAGGTCTCCCTGGACACCCCGGCGGCGCTCGCCGAGACGGCCGTGGTGGACCCGGAGCTGACCGAGACCTGCCCGCCCGCGCTGACCTGGACCTGCGCCTTCGACACCCTGGCGCACGCCGTCGAGTCGCTGTGGTCGGTGCGGTCCACCGCCGAGTCCCGGGAGCTGGCCACGGCGGCGCTGACCGACCTGCTGCCGGTCCTGCGGCACGCCGGCACGCTGCCGGACCCGGCCGGGCGGGACGCGCTCAGCCGGGCGGCCACCCTGGCGGGTCAGGCCATCGACATCACCCGGACCACGGCCGCCCACGCCCTCTCCTATCCGCTGACCGCGCATCTCGGCATCCCCCACGGCCTGGCCTGCGCGCTCAACCTGTCCTGGCTCGCGCCGCTGGTGGAGACGGCCGAGCCGGACCGGGTGACCGACGCCCGCGGCCCGGCGGCGGTCCGGGAGGCGGTCGCCACCCTGCGGCGGCTCTTCGGCGCCGACGCCGCGGGCACCGACCTGGCCGGGGCGCTGCGGCAGTTGCTGGACCTGCGTGCCGCCCGGCCGTACGGCACCTCCCGGGACACGCCGCTCGATCCGCTCGTCGCGGAAGGCATGTCCTCGAACCGGATGACCGGGACACCCGTCCGGCTGGACCGCGACCAGGTGCGGGCGGGGCTGGAGTCGATCCTTTGCACCGACGTGAGGGGAAAGCGAGGCAGCACATGCGCAACTACCGGGTGACCGGACCGGTCGACGTGCCGGAAGCCACCCTCGCGGCCATGACCACCCCGATGGTGAGCCACCGTTCGGCCGGCTTCCGCGACCTGTTCGGCGGTATCGCGCCGCGGCTGGGCGCGGTGTTCGGCACGAGCGGCACCGTCCTGCCGCTGACCTGCTCCGGGACCGGCGGCCTGGAGGCCGTCGCCGGCTCGCTGCTGCGGCCCGGGGACCGGGTGCTCTCCGTCCAGCTCGGCTACTTCGGCGAGCGCTTCGCGGAGATCGCCGCGCACCACGGCGCGCTGGTCGACGTGCTGGCCGCCCCCTGGGGCTCCGTCGTGGACACCGAGCGCCTCACCGAGCGGCTGGCCACCGGGTACGACGCGGTGCTGCTCACCCACAACGAGACGTCCACCGGGGTCGTCGCGCCGCTGCGCGACTGGGCGCGGGCCATCCGGTCGGTCAGCGACTGCCTCGTCCTCGTCGACGTGGTCAGTTCGCTGGCCGCCCGTGAAGTGGCCTTCGACGACCTGGGGCTGGACGCCGCCGTGGGAGTGACGCAGAAGGCCCTCGCCTGCCCGCCGGGCCTGTCGCTGGTCGCCGTCTCCGAGCGGGCCCTGGCCCGGGCCGCCGCACCCGGCGCGGCCCCCTACTACCTGAGCCTCGCCCGCGCCGCCGAGCACGCGCGGGAGGGCACGACGACGTACACGCCGGCCCTCTCGGTGCTGTACGCCCTGGACACCGCCCTCGCCGCCGTGGAGAAGGAGGGCGTCGAGGCGGTGTGGGAGCGCCACGCCCGCACCGCGCGGCGCTGCCGGGAGGCGCTGCGCGCCGAGGGTCTGACGGTCGTTCCGGCCGAAGCGGACAGCTCCCCCACGGTGACCGCGGTGCGGCTGCCCGAGGGGAACGCGGAACGGGTGCGCGAGCGGCTGGCGGCCGAGCACGACGTCTGGGTGTCCTCCGGGCGCGGCCCCTGGAAGAGCGAGGTGCTGCGCATCGGCCACATGGGACCGGTGGAGGCCGCCGAGATCGACGGGTGCGCCCGGGCGATCGGCGCCGTGCTGGGGCGCCCGGCCGGGCCGTCCCCGGCGCCCCGGCCGCCCGCCGCGGCCGCCACCGCCGCCCCGGAGTCCGGACCGGCGGACCGGCCGGCGGCGTCCCCCGCCGCCGAGCCGGCGAGGACGGACCTCGGCGGGCCCGCGCCCGCCGAGGTCCGCGGCACGGGCGGTGCGGACGGGCTGACCTCCGACTGGGACGCCCTGGTGACCCGGCTGGACGCCCCGGTCTTCCACACCCGCGCCTTCCTCCGCGCCTACGAGCACCACCCCGTCCAGCGGATCAGCGAACCCCGCTACCTGGAGGTCCGCCGGGACGGCGAACTGGTCGCCGCGGCCCCCACCTATCTCCAGGGCGATCCGCTCGGCCTGCTCGGGCTGGCCGACGGCGAACAGGCTCTGCTGTCCCCCATGTGGCACTCCCCGGACTCCCGGCTGCTGGCCGCCGACGAGGCCGCGCTGGAGGCGCTGACCGGCGCGTTCGCCGCCCGGGCCGCCGAACTCGGCGCCGCCCGCTGGGGGTTCGTCAACCTCGGCGCCGACCATCCGATGCTGCCGGCGCTGGAGCGCGGCGGGTTCCGGCGCCAGGAGCTGGTGCCCCGCTGGACGCTGCACCGGTCCGACGCGCCCGACGGCGACACCTATCTGGCCGGAATGCGCCGGTCGGTGCGGCGGGACTACCAGCGGCAGCTGCGCCGGTACGAGGAGCAGGCGCACGTCCGGGTCCACCGGGCGGACCACCCGGGGCTGGTGCCGCTGCTGGAGCTGATCGCGGCCAGCGCAACGAGGACCGGCTCGCCCAAGTACTACGACCCGCAGCGGCTGGCGGCGTTCCTGCGCGAACTCGACGGCCCGGTCCGGGTGGTGGAGGTGCGCGAGAACGACGGCGGGCCGCTCGCCGTGGCCGTCTGCTTCCTGGAGGAGAGACGGCTCCAGGCATGGGCGGGCGGCTACGTGCGCGGCCGCGCCGACCTCAGGTTCAGCCCCTACTACGCCCTGTGGTGGGAGATCGTCCGGCTCATGCGGTCGACCGGCGCCGAGTCGATCGAGTGCGGGCGGCTGAACGAGACCTTCAAGGAAAAGATGCTGCTCCGCCCGCAGAACCTCGTGGCGATGATCGGCCCACGCTGACCCGGAAGGAAGAGCCACCGATGTCCACTTCGCAGTCCCTGACGAACAGTCAGCTCGATTACTACCGCGCCCGCGCCACCGAGTACGACACGACCTTCGTGCCGTACATGGACCCCGCGCTGCCGCCGGTGCTGGACCGGCTGCGGGCCGGGAATCTCACCGGTGACGTGCTGGAGCTGGCGAGCGGCACCGGCTACTGGACCCGCCACCTCTCGCAGCTCGCCGACCGGGTCACCTCGCTCGACGGGTCCGCCGAGATGATCGCCGAGGCGAGCCGCCACCGGCTGCCGAACGTGTCGTTCCGGCAGCAGGACCTCTTCGCCTGGACCCCCGACCGGAGCTGGGACGCGGTGTTCTTCGCGCACTGGCTGGCCCATGTGCCCGACGACCGGTTCGAGGCGTTCTGGGCGTCCGTGCGCCGCGCCGTCCGGCCCGGCGGCGTCGTGGAGTTCGTCGACGTCACCGACCACGAACGGCGGCTGGAACAGCGGGACGACAGCGAGCCGGACGTCGCCGTCCGCCGGACCCTGGAGGACGGGCGCAGCTTCCGCATCGTGAAGGTCTTCCGCAGCCCGGCGGAGCTGACCGAGCGGCTGACGGCCCTGGGCTGGAGCTGCCGCATCGACGAGGTGCACCCGGGCTTCCTGTACGCCACCTGCCGTCCCGCCACCGCGTGAGCCCGGCCCCGTTCCCCATCCGTTCCACGTCGTCGCAGGAGGACAGTCAGTCGTGAAGGGTTCCCTGAGCATCAACCAGCCGGGTGTGCGGAAGGCGGTCAACCGGTACTTCCTGAAGGCCGGCGGCGGCTCCACCCGGTTCCGGATCATGTCGCCGTACGCGCTCTTCCCCGAGGCCCGGAAGCTGGATTACCAGTTCGACCGGCTCAAGGCCGAGGTCACCGAGCTGATCGAGAACCGGGACGTGCGGCCCTACGGCGACATCGACCCGCTGCGGGCGGCGGAGGTGTCCACCGACTGGCGGCTGTACTACGCCTACATGCTGGGCGAGGCCAACCCGATGGCCTACCGGGACTGCCCCACGTTCGTGGACTTCGCCGAGCGCACCCCGCGCGTCGTGAACGCGATCATCGCGATCCTGGAGCCGGGGGTGACGCTGAAGGCGCACGAGGGCCCGTACGCCGGCATCCTCCGGTACCACCTGCCGCTGACCGTCCCGGAGAACAATCCTCCGCGGCTGCGGGTGGACCGGGAGATGCACACCTGGAAGGAGGGCGAGGGCATCCTCATCGACGACACCTTCGAGCACGAGGTCTACAACGAGAGCGACGGCCGCCGCGTGATGCTGATCATCGACATCCGCCGGCCCATGGGCCCGGTGCCCGACGCGGTCAACCGGCTCAGCCTGCGCGCCAAGCGCAAGTGGTCCGCGCAGTTCATCAAGGACTCGGGCGGCGACATCTGATGACGGCCGGCACGGTGGTGGTCACCGGCGGCAGCCGGGGCATCGGAGCGGCGGTGGCGCGCCTCCTCGGCGAGCAGGGGCGGGACGTCTGCCTCAGCTACCGCGAGGACGCGGCGGCGGCCCGGGCGGCCGTCGCCGGGGTGACCGCGGCCGGCGCCCGGGCGATCGCGGTCCGGGCCGACATGAGCAGCCCGGAGGACATCGAGCGGCTCTTCCGTACGGCCGACGCGGAGCTGGGTCCGCTGACCGGTCTGGTCAACAACGTCGGTGTGCTGGAACGGCAATGCCGTGTGGTGGACCTGGACGCGGACCGGCTGCACCGGATCCTGACCACCAATGTGGCCGGCTATTTCCTGTGCGCACGGCAGGCGGTGCTGCGGATGTCCACCGCCCGCGGCGGGGCCGGCGGGGCGATCGTCAACGTGTCGTCGGCCGCCGCCCGGCTCGGCTCCCCCGGGGAGTACGTCGACTACGCCGCGTCCAAGGGGGCGGTGGACACGTTCACCACCGGGCTCGCGCTGGAGGTCGCCGACGAGGGCATCCGGGTCAACGCCGTCCGGCCGGGGTTCATCCGCACCGGCATCCACGCCGACGGCGGCGACCCCGGCCGGGTCGAGCGGCTGGCCCGGAACCTGCCGATGCGGCGGGGCGGCGAGCCGGAGGAGGTGGCCGAGGCCGTCGTCTGGCTGCTGTCCGGCCGGTCCTCCTACGTGACAGGATCGTTCATCGACCTGGCGGGCGGGAAGTGAGGGGCGCAGTGGGGAACATCGGCGTCTTACGCAGTGTGGACGAGGTTCCGGCCGGTGAGTGGGAGGAGCTGACCGAGGCCGCGGACATCGACTCCGCCCGGGGCTTCCTGCAGTTCCGGGAGTACCAGGAGCCGGGCGACAGCGTGCTGTTCACCGCCCGGTCGGCGGGACGGCTGCGGGGCGCCCTGCGGGGCGTCATGGCCGTCCCCCGGTCCGGGGCGACCAGCGATCCGTGGAAGTTCATCGGCTCCGACGCCGTGCTGCGGCCGGCGGACGGCGAGCGCGAGGACGAGACGGCGGACCTCCGCCGTGACCGGCGCGCCCTGGTCCACGCCGCGGCGGGCGAGCCGGCCGGGGCGGCGGACACCCCGCTGTGGCAGCTGCTGACGGACGGCGTCGGACCGGCCCTGGTCGTCCGGGAGTTCGACCGCAGCGAGCTGTGGTGCCACCCCGGGGCGGACCGGGCGGAGGCGGCGGACCTGGCCGCGCGGCTGCTCCGGGCGGCGCAGACGGAGGCGGTGGAGCGGGGTGCGGGAGCCGTGGCATTGCCGTTCGTCAGCCCCCGCGACACCCTGCTGCGCGAGGTCCTCACCGAGGCCGGCTTCCGCGGCGGGGCGATGACCGGCGCGTCCTGGCTGGACACCGCGGGCCGCGGCAGCTACGAGGAGTTCCTCGCCGGGCTGCCGGCCCGGCGCCGCCGGTACTACCGGACGGAGGAGGAGCGGCTCCACCGGGCTCCGGGCCTGTCGACCGGCGAGGCCGACCCGGTCGCCCACGCCCGGCGGATCGGCGAGCTGGAGGCACAGACGCTGATCAAGCACGGCGGCACGGCCGACGCCGAGGCGATCGGGCGGGCCCGGATCGAGATCGCGCGCAGGCTGCCGGAGGCGGTGCGCATCCCCGTCGTCGAGCGGGACGGCCGGATCGTCGCGTGCGCGATGCACCTCGCCGGCCGCCGGAGCGTCGTCTTCATGACCTACGGCTGCGACTACGGCGTCGAGGACCGCGGCGCCTCCTACCCGTGGGCCGCCTTCTACTACCCCGTCCGCACGGCCGTCGCCGGCGGCGCCACGGCGGTGCGGCTCGGCCTGGAGGGCTTCGAGGCCAAGACCCGGCGGGGGGCGCGGGTGGAGGCGCGCGAACTGTGGGTCTGGACCCCCCGGGCGTCCGCGCGCGGGCCGCTCGGGGACCTGCTCGACCTGGTGGGCGCCCGGAACACCGCGTATCTGCGCCGGTTCTCGGACTGACCGGCACGGCCCGCCCCGACCACCCTCGAACGGACAGGGAGCAGTGAGCCCGCCATGACCGCACCCGGCACCGCCGGCGACACCCGGACGGCGACCGCCGCCGAGGAGAGCGCCCCCAACCGGCTGCTGCTGCCGGCGCTGGCCCTGGGCGCCTTCAGCATCGGCACCGACAGCCTCATCATCAGCGGGCTGCTCAACCGAATCGCCGCCGACCTGACCGTTTCGGCGGCCACGGCGGGCCAGCTGATCAGCGTCTTCGCGCTGGTGTACGCGATCGGCGCACCGGTCCTGGCCACCGTCACCGGCATGCTGGACCGCAAGCGGCTGCTGCTGCTCGCGCTGACCGTCTTCGTCGCCGCCAACCTGCTGGGCGCCGTCGCCCCGGACTACCCGGTGCTGATGGCGTCCCGGGTGCTGGCGGCCGTGGGGGCCGGGCTGTACCTGCCGTGCGCGATGGCCGTCACGGTGGGCGTCACCCCGCAGCACCGGCGGGGCCGGGCGCTGGCCGTCGTGGCGGGCGGCATGTCGGCGGCGACCGCCCTGGGGGTCCCGCTCGGCACCCTGATCGGTGCCCTCGGCGACTGGCGGCTCACCCTCGTCCTGGTGGCCGTGCTCGCCACGGTTGCGGTGGGCGTGCTGGCCGTGGCCGTTCCGCGGGTGCCGGCCCCGCCGCGGGTGACCGTCGGGCAGCGCCTCCGGGCGGCGGCGCACCCGCAGGTGCTGATCGCCCTGCTGGCCAATGTGCTGGCCTGCGCGGGCGAGTTCACCGTGATGGTCTACGTGGCGCCGCTCGCCGAGGAGGTCACCGGGACGGGCGCGGCCGGCATCAGCGCCTTCCTGCTGGTGTCGGGCTGCGCGGCGCTCGCGGGCAGCGCCGTCGGCGGCCGGGCCGCGGACCGGTTCGGCGGCCGGACCGCCTACAACGGCGCCGTCGCCGTCCTGCTCGCCGGGCTGGCCGCGACGGTGCCGCTCGCCCTGGCCGCACCGGGCGGATCCCGGCTCACCTGGGTGCTGTTCGCGCTGGTCCTGTGCGTCATCGGCGTCGCGTCCTGGGCGCTGCCCCCGGCACAGAACCACCTGATATCGGGCCTGGACATCCCCGAACCGACCGTGGCGCTGTCCCTCAACGGCTCGTCCTCGTATCTGGGTCTGGCCGTCGGCGGTGCGCTGGGCGGCCTCGCCATGGAGCACGGTTCGGTCACCGCGCTCACCCTGGCCGCGACCGGAGTGGAACTGCTCGCGCTGCTCACGGTGGTGCTGGCGGTCACCCTGACCGGGCGGGGCGGGAGCGCCGCCCGATGACCTCGGCCGCGGCGGTGCAGGCCACCGCGAGCGCGAGGTTGAGCAGCAGCGCGGCGAGCCCCGCGTAGACCGCCGGGGAGCGGGGCAGCCCGAGCGGTACGACGGGGGAGAAGCCGTGGCGGATCACCAGCACGGTGCCGCAGACCATGCCCGCGGCCCAGCCGGCCAGCAGCGCGCGGGGGCGCAGCCGCGCTGTGTAGAGGCCGATGGCGACGGCCGGGAATATCTGCAGGATCCAGACACCGCCGAGCAGTTGGAGGTTGACGGCGTCCTGGTCGCGGAGCCCGAAGACGAAGGCCACCGCGCCCGCCTTCGCGGTGAGCGACACCGCCTTGGCGATCCGCACCTGCCGCTTCGGGGTGGCGGTCGGGTGGAAGTACTCGACGTAGACGTTGCGGACGAAGGAGGTCGCGGCGGCGATCGACATCACCGCGGCCGGGACCAGCGCGCCGACCGTGATGGCGCCCAGTACCAGCCCGGTCAGCGGCCCCGGCATCAGCCGGTCGACCAGCATCGGGACGGCGGCCTCGGCGCTGTGCTCGGGGGTGTTCACATCCGCCGCGACGGCGGCGATGCCAAGGAATCCGAACAGGGCCAGGCAGGCCGTCCACACCGGCAGCGCGATGCTGACCCGGCGCAGCGCGGCCGGCCCGGAGGCGGCGAACGCGGCGGTGAGGACGTGCGGATACATCAGCAGGGCGAGCGCCGAACCGATCGCGAGGGTGACGAACGCGGGCTGCTGCCCGGGGGTGAGGACGAGCGTGGCGTGCGCGGACGTGGACGGCAGCCGGGCGGCGGCCGCCGCGAAGACGCCGCCGGGGCCGCCGAGCCGGGTGAGCACCAGCCAGCAGACCGCCAGCACCGAGGCGAACACCGCGACGCCCTTGAGCGGTGAGATGACGGCGGGAGCGCGCAGCCCGTACCGGTAGGTGGCGACGGCCAGCCCGGCGAAGATCACGACCATGACGGCGTCGCTCGCCACGCCCCGGGAGGAGATCCCGGCGACGTCCAGCACCGCACGGATGCCCAGGAGTTGCAGGGCGAGGTACGGCATGGTGGCGAGGATGCCGGTGAGCGCGACGACCATGGCCAGGGGCGCGGAGTCGTAGCGGCTGCGGACGAAATCGGCGGCGGTGACATGACCGTGCCGGCGCGCCACGGCCCACATCCGGGGCAGCAGGACGAAGGCCAGCGGGCAGACGATGATCGTGTACGGCAGCGCGAACAGCGCGGGGGCACCGTTGCCGTACACCAGGCCGGGGACGGCGGTGAAGGTGTAGGCGGTGAAGACGGTGCCGCCCAGCAGCCACCAGGTCCACACGGTGCCCAGACCTCGGTCGGCCAGCGCCCAGCGGCCGAGCGACGGCAGGTCGTCGTTGGGGTGCAGCCGACGGGCGGTGACGGCGAGCAGTGAGGCCCCGGCGATGACGGAGAGAAGCGTCCCGGCTGCCGCGCCTCCGCTCATCTTCACCGCCTTCGGTGTGGTGCCAGGTGCCTGGTGCCGGACTGCCGGGTCGAACGCAACGCCGCCAACTGACCAACAATGTCGGGGTTCTAACTGAATTTGCCGTCAACCGAGCGTTGAGCAACGGCAACTCTTGCACATACCGACAGGAATGAGGAGAGTCGTCGGGTGAGACCGCTGGGATCCCCGCACGGGCAACGGCCGCGGCCCTGGCGCCGGCCGGTGGCCGGCTGCTGCCTGCTCGTCCCGATCGTCGCGCTGTCCTGGGTCCCCTGGTACGCCCAGGACCGGCCCCGGCTGGCCGGCGTGCCGTTCTTCTACTGGTACCAGCTCGCCTGGATCCCGGGCTGCGTCCTGGCCATGCTCGCCGCGCACCTGCTCACCCGGCACCCGCCGCGCCGCCGCCGGTGACCACCGCCCCGCCGCCCGGCTCCGGGTGAGCGGCACGGCACCGGCACCGGACCGCGCCGCCCACCCCCGGGCCCGGACCGCGGTCCGCGGACACGGCGCGGCTTTCCGTCCACCGCCCTGTCCTCGAACGGCCACGCTCGCGCAACTCACTAGCAACGGGGGCAGGTAGGAACCGGGGGGACGGTGAGGAATGCCTGAACAGGCCATGCACGTGGCCTTGGGGGTGGTGGTCGGCGGGGCGTCGTTGCTGGCGGTGGCGGGCCACCGGTTCCACCGCAGCGACACGCTGCCCTCGCTGGAGGGCTGGGCGCTGGCCGGCCGGACGCTCGGACCGGGCTGGACCTGGCTGCTGCTGGGCGGCACCGTCTTCACCGCCTACACCTTCACCGCCGTCCCCGGCCTGGTGTACGGCAGCGGTGCCGCGGGCTTCTTCGCCCTGCCCTACACCGTCATCGTCTGCCCGCTGGCCTTCGTCCTGCTGCCCCGGCTGTGGACGCTGGCCCGCAGCCACGGCTATGTGACGGTGGCCGATCTGGTCCGCGGACGCTACGGCTCGCCGCCGCTGGCCCTGGCGGTCGCCGTCACCGGAATCCTGGCGACCCTGCCGTACCTCGCCCTGCAACTGCTGGGCATCCGCGCCGTGCTGACCGTCGCCGGGCTGTACCCGCACGGCACGGTCGGCGACCTGGCGATGATCACGCTGTTCGCCGTGCCGGCCGCGGCGACCCACTGCCACGGACTGCGTGCCCCCACGCTGGTCTCGGCGCTGAAGGCCCTGGTCGTCTTCGGCTCCGCCGGCACCGCGATCGCCCTCGCCCTGGGGCGGCTGGGCGGGCCCGGCGCGCTGTTCGCGGCGGCGTCCCGGCAGCTGTCCGGAACGGGCGCCCCCGGCGCCTCCCTGACCCTCGCCCCGCACCAGCAGGGCGCGTTCGTCACCCTGGCGCTCGGCTCCGCCCTGGCCCTGCTGATGTACCCGCATGTGCTCACCGCCGGGTTCGCCGCGTCGGGGCCGGACACCCTGCGCCGGGCGGCCATCGGCCTGCCCGCCTGGACCGGGGTGCTCGGACTGTTCGGCCTGCTCGGCATCGCGGCGCTCGCCGCCGGGATCCGGACGCCTCCCGGCCGCGCCGAGGCGGCCGTCCCGCTGCTGGTGGACGTGCTGATGCCCGCCGCTCCGGCGGGGCTCGTCCTGGGCGCCCTCACCGTGGGCGCCCTCGTCCCCGCGGCGGTGATGTCCATCGCCACCGCGTCGCTGTTCGTCCGCAACGTCTACGTCGAGTACCTCCGGCCCACCGCCACGCCCAAGCGCCAGTTACGGATCGCCCGGCGGGTGTCGCTGGTCGCGACGGCGGGCGCGGTCGCGTTCGTCCTCGGCCTCCGCAACCAGGACGCCGTCAATCTCCAACTGCTCGGCGGCGTCTGGATCCTGCAGATCTGCCCCGCCGTGATCGGCGGCCTGTTCACCCGGCGTCTGCACCAACGGGCCCTGCTCGCCGGCTGGGCCACCGGCATGGCGGCCGGCACGGTCACGGTCGCCACCCGGGGCTTCTCCTCCGTCATGCCCTTCCCCCTCGGCGGCCACGACCTGGAGGTCTCCACCGGCCTCGTCGCCCTGTCCCTCAATCTCGCGGTCGCCGTGGTCCTCACCACCGTGCTCGACCGCCTTGGTACGCCGCGCGGTGCCGACACCACCGCGCCACCGCCACGCCTGGCTCTCAGGCGCCGCCCCGAGAGAGGAACGAGCAGCACATGAAACGGACTCGCCAGGATGTGCTCCCCCCGCTGCCGCAGGCCGCCGCGGGAATCGCGCCCGAGGGGGACGGCACGCCGCTGAACGCCGGTGGGCCCCCGGTCGACCCGGTCGAGCTGGAACGCGAGGCCGGCCTCTCCCGGCTGTTCGACCTCCACTACACCTCGATGCTCCGGCTCGCGACGCTGCTCGGCGCCGACGACCCGGAGAACATCGTGGCCGAGGCGTACTACCAGATCTATCGAAAGTGGCGGAAACTGCGCGACTCGCGTTCCGCGGAGGCCTATCTCCGCTCCGTCGTGTGCAACCTGACCCGGATGCGCATCCGGCATCTGCAGGTCGCCCGGAAGCACGTGGAGGCACCCGTCACCACCCTGGCCTCGTCCGTCGCGTCCGCGGAGACCTCCGCGCTGCTCCGCGACGACCAACGGGTCCTGGTCGCCGCCCTGCAGAAGCTTCCACTCCGGCAGCGCGAGGCACTGGTGCTGCGCCACTGGCTCGGGCTGAAGGAAATGGAGATCGCGGAAGCGATGGGCATATCGTGCGGTTCGGTCAAGACGCACACCGCACGGGGGATCGCCGCCCTCACCCAGGCGATGGAGGCCCGACGATGAGCAGCTCCCCCACGCCGGCGCCGCCCCCCGGCACCGAACGGCAGCTGCGGGAGGCCCTCGAGGCACTCGTCGGGGACGTCCACGCCGCCCCGGGCGCCTACCGTGCCGCGCGCGGCGACTGGCTGCGCCGGGAGCGGCGCCGCCGCATGGTGCTGGCCGCGCTGGTCACCGTGCTCTTCACCCTGGCCACCCTGATCGGCCTCTGGGTGCTCAACCAGGTGCCCGCCGAGCCCGGCGTCATCTTCGACGACACCCCCGGCGGACAGCACCGGCCGGTGGACCGCACCGGCACCCCCTGAGAGCCCTCTGCACGCCGGCACCGCCGCGCAGGCGCCGCCAGGCCGTCCCGCCCCGCAGACGGCCGCCCGGGCGCCACCGGGGACCGCACCGGCCCGTCTCGGCAACCGGCCCCGGGGAAGGGCCGTCGCGCCGCCGGGAGCCGCGGCAGGCACCCTCGCCGGGCCATCCCGGCCCCGCAGCCCGGCACACGCCTCGCAGCAGCCTCTGAACGGCGCTGCGCCGACTCGGCGGGACCGCGGCACCCCACGGCCCCGGTCAGGCCCTCGACACCCCGGGAACGGCTGCCCGAGGGCAGGCCCGCGGGCCGGACACCGTCCGGGGCCGCCGCTGCCCCACGCGGACCCCACACAGGATCAGCAAAAGAAGACGGATCCCCGCACCACGGACACCTCGTACCGGTGACCACGAGTCCGCGGAGCGTCACCCAGCGCGAGGGCCTACCGGCACAACGAAGCGGACCCCTCCGGGTGACTATCGTCACCTCGAAGAGGTCCGCTTTCGCATGGTGCGCGAGGGGGGAGTTGAACCCCCACGCCCTTTCGGGCACTGGAACCTGAATCCAGCGCGTCTGCCTATTCCGCCACCCGCGCATGGGTGTTGCCGTTCGACTCTCCCCGCCGGAACCGGACCTTGCGGCCCGTGTCGTTGGGGTGAGCGCCTTCCGACATCCAGAAGATTAGCACGCTGCCGGGGGTGGGTTCACACACGTATTCCTCGCCCTCGGGCCGGGCACCTCGCCGGTTGCGGGACACTGTCGTGGTGGTCGCCTCTACGATCCGGTGGGGACGGCCCCACGAGCACTCCCGCGAACCGCTCCGGGCGGGCCCCTGTGAGGGGCGACACTCGACGGTGATGGCGGGAAGTGGAACCAGCTGTGTTTGCGGCTCGTGGATACGATCAGTAAGCAGTACTTGGACGACTTCAAGGAAGAGCATCAGGGAAGGAGGTGCCCCGTGGGAGTACTGAAGCGCTTCGAGCAGCGACTCGAGGGTCTCGTCAACGGCACCTTCGCCAAGGTGTTCAAGTCCGAGGTCCAGCCCGTCGAGATCGCGGGGGCACTCCAGCGGGAGTGCGACAACAACGCGACCATCTGGAACCGCGACCGGACGGTCGTCCCCAACGACTTCATTGTCGAATTGAGCACACCGGACTACGACCGGCTCAGCCCGTACTCGGGCCAGCTCGGCGACGAGCTGGCCAGCATGGTGCGCGACTACGCCAAGCAGCAGCGCTACACCTTCATGGGCTCGATCAAGGTCAACCTGGAGAAGGCCGACGACCTCGACACCGGTCTGTACCGCGTGCGGAGCCGGACGCTGGCCTCCAGTGAGTCCCAGAGCCCCGCGGGCCGGCGCCCCGCCGCCGCCCCGCATCCGGGCGGATACCCGGCGCAGCCCGCCGGCGCCCCGCCGATGCCCACCTCGCCGCCCGGCGGCCGTCCGCAGGACGGCTCCTCCACGGCGGCCCGACCGCCCGGTCCGGGCGGCGGGCCGATGCCGGGCGCCCAGATCCGGCGCTGGATCGAGATCAACGGCAACCGCCACCAGATCTCCCGGCCGACCCTGGTGCTGGGCCGCAGCACCGAGGCCGACGTCCGGATCGACGACCCCGGTGTCTCCCGCCGGCACTGCGAGATCCGGACCGGAACGCCCTCGACGATCCAGGATCTGGGGTCCACCAACGGCATCGTGGTGGACGGGCAGCACACCACCCGCGCTACGCTCCGCGACGGCTCGCGGATCGTCGTGGGCAGTACCACCATCGTTTACCGGCAAGCCGAAGGGTGAAGCGGGGGCAATGTCAGAGCTGACCCTGACGGTCATGCGGTTGGGTTTTCTCGCCGTACTGTGGCTGTTCGTCATCGTGGCCGTGCAGGTCATTCGCAGCGATCTGTTCGGAACGCGGGTGACCCAACGCGCGGGGCGCCGCAACGCCTCCGAGCAGAACCGCCAGCCGGCCTCCGGCCGCCAGCAGCAGCAACAACCGCCGCAGCAGCGCACCCAGTCCGGCGGCCGCGGTTCCGGCCGCCAGCGCCGCGGAGCACCCACCAAGCTGGTGGTCTCCGAGGGCTCGCTGACGGGCACCACGGTCTCGCTCCAGGGCCAGACCATCTCCCTCGGCCGGGCGCACGACTCGACGATCGTGCTGGACGACGACTACGCGTCCAGCAGGCATGCCAGGATCTACCCGGACCGTGACGGCCAGTGGATCGTCGAGGACCTCGGGTCCACCAACGGCACGTACCTCGACCGGACCCGACTCACCACCCCGACCCCGATTCCGCTGGGCGCGCCGATCCGCATCGGCAAGACCGTCATCGAGCTGCGGAAGTAGTACGACCATGAGCGAGCGGAGCGAGCGAGCCGTGGCCTCGTTGTCAACAGGCCTCGGCAGGCTCCCGACCGGAGGGTGGGCACCGTGCGGATGTACCCGGAGCCGACGGGCGAGGTGCGCATGAGTCTGTCACTGCGCTTCGCCGCCGGATCGCACAAAGGCATGATCCGCGAGGGCAACGAGGACTCCGGCTACGCCGGTCCCCGCCTCCTCGCCATCGCCGACGGGATGGGAGGCCAGGCCGCCGGCGAGGTCGCCAGCTCCGAGGTCATCTCCACGCTGGTCCAGCTCGACGACGACGTCCCGGGCTCCGACATCCTGACGTCCCTCGGTACGGCCGTGCAGCGGGCCAACGACCAGCTGCGCGTCATGGTCGAGGAGGACCCCCAGCTCGAGGGCATGGGCACCACGCTCACCGCCCTGCTGTGGACCGGACAGCGGCTCGGCCTGGTGCACGTCGGCGACTCCCGCGCCTATCTGCTGCGGGACGGCGTGCTCACCCAGATCACCCAGGACCACACCTGGGTGCAGCGGCTGGTCGACGAGGGCCGGATCACCGAGGAGGAGGCCACCACGCATCCGCAGCGTTCGCTGCTGATGCGGGCGCTGGGCAGCGGCGACCACGTCGAGCCCGACCTCTCGATCCGCGAGGTCCGCGCCGGTGACCGGTATCTCATCTGCTCCGACGGCCTCTCAGGCGTCGTCAGCCACGAGACGCTCGAGGACACCCTCGCCGGGTACCAGGGCCCGCACGAGACCGTGCAGGACCTGATCCAGCTCGCGCTGCGCGGCGGCGGCCCCGACAACATCACCTGCATCGTCGCCGACGTCTTCGACGTGGACGACGGCGACACCCTCACCGGGCAGCTCAACGACACCCCCGTCGTGGTGGGCGCGGTCGCCGAGAACCAGCACCAGCTCGGCGACGGCGGCGCCATGGAGACCCCGGCCGGCCGCGCGGCCGAACTGGGCCGCGGCGTACCGCCGCAGAGCCCCTCGGGCGCGGGGGGCTTCGGTCCGCCCGGCAGCGGTGACATCGCCGATCTCTCCACCGGCGGCTACGGCGCGTACACCGACGAGGACTTCACCAAGCCCCGCCGGCGCGGCCGGTGGCTGAAGCGCTCGCTGATCATCACGCTGGCGCTCGGCGCCCTCGGCGGCGCGCTGTACGGCGGCTACACCTGGACCCAGACCCAGTACTACGTGGGCACCAAGGGCGAGCACATCGCGCTGTACCAGGGCATCAGCCAGGATCTGGCCTGGATCAGCCTCAACGAGGTCCATGAGGACCACCCCGAGATCGAACTCAAGTACCTCCCCGCCTACCAGCGGAACCAGGTCAAGGAGACGATCGCGGTGGGCAGCCTCGACCAGGCCAAGGGCAAGGTCTCGGAGCTGAACAAGCAGGCCTCGGCGTGCCAGAAGAGCTCCGAGCGGGCCGAGAACGCCCGCAAGCAGGCCGAGGAGCGCCGCAAGGCCGAGGAACGGCAGTCCAAGCCCGGCAGCAGCCCGAGCAGCAGCCCGAGCGCCAGTGCCTCGGGCAGCAGTGCCTCGGGCAGCAATGTCTCGACCCGCAGTACGACCGAAACGACCCGCCCGTCCAGCAGCGCCACTCCGTCGCCCGGCCCCAGCTTGTCGGAGGAAGAGAAGCAGCTGGCCAAGCAGTGCGATAGCACCCAGCAGTAGCCGTAGGGGGCCATCCGGACCATGACCAGCACCACGAACACGACCACGATCAGCTCCGTTGGAGCGCCGAGCCGTCGCAACACCGAGCTCGCGCTCCTCGTCTTCGCGATCCTGATCCCGGTCTTCGCCTATGCCAACGTCGGCCTGGCCAAGGACGGCACCATGCCGACCGGCATGCTCGGCTACGGCGTCGGGCTCGGCCTCCTCGCGGGCGTCGCGCACCTGATGGTGCGCAAGTTCGCCCCGTACGCCGACCCGCTGATGCTGCCCATCGCCACCCTGCTCAACGGCCTGGGTCTGGTCCTCATCTGGCGGCTCGACCTGGAGCCGTCCATCAGCACACCGACGCTCGGCGGCGCCATGGCGCCGGGCCAGCTGATGTGGTCCACCCTCGGTGTCGCGCTCTTCCTCGGGGTGCTGGTCTTCCTGAAGGACCACCGCGTCCTGCAGCGCTACACCTACATCTCCATGGTCGTGGCGCTGGTCCTGCTGATCCTCCCGATGTTCTTCCCGGCCCGGTTCGGCGCACGCATCTGGATCACCATTCCCGGTGTCGGCTCGCTCCAGCCCGGTGAGTTCGCGAAGATCGTCATCGCGGTCTTCTTCGCCGGCTACCTGATGGTGAAGCGGGACGCGCTGGCGCTGGCCAGCCGCCGGTTCATGGGCCTCTACCTGCCGCGCGGCCGTGACCTCGGCCCGATTCTGGTGATCTGGGCCCTCAGCCTGCTGATCCTGGTCTTCGAGACCGACCTCGGCACCTCGCTGCTGTTCTTCGGCCTCTTCGTGATCATGCTGTACGTGGCGACCGAACGCACCAGCTGGGTCGTCTTCGGCCTCACGCTCAGTGGAGCCGGCGCCGTCGCCGTGGCCTCCTTCGCGGGCCACGTCCAGCGCCGTGTCGACGACTGGCTGGACCCGCTGCGGCTGGTCAACGGCGGTGTCACCGAGACCGCCCAGGCGATGTACTCCTTCGGCTCCGGCGGCATCTTCGGTTCCGGCCTCGGCCAGGGCTACTCCCGTCTCATCGGCGGCATCGCCCCCAAGAGCGACTACATCCTCGCCACCGTCGGCGAGGAGCTCGGCCTCACCGGCCTGATGGCGATCCTGGTGCTGTACGGCCTGCTCATCGAGCGCGGCGTGCGCACCGCCCTGGCCGCGCGTGACCCGTTCGGCAAGCTGCTGGCCGTCGGCCTCTCCGGCGCGTTCGCCCTCCAGGTCTTCGTCGTCGCGGGCGGCGTGACCGGGCTCATCCCGCTGACCGGTATGACCATGCCCTTCCTCGCGCAGGGTGGCTCGTCCGTCATCGCCAACTGGGCCCTCGTCGCCGTTCTGCTGCGCATCAGCGACACCGCGCGCCGGCCGGCCCCGGCCCCTGCTCCGTCCACCGACGCCGAGATGACCCAGGTGGTCCGACCGTGAACAAGCCTCTACGCCGGGTCGCCATCTTCTGCGGCCTGCTCGTCCTCGCCCTGCTGGTCCGGGTGAACTGGGTCCAGTTCGTCCAGGCCGAGGAGCTCTCCACCGACTCCAACAACCGCCGGGTGGCCATCGGCCGCTACAGCCAGGAGCGCGGCGACATCATCGTCGACGGCAAGCCGATCACCGGCCACCGCGAGACGACCGGCAGCGACTTCAAGTTCAAGCGCACCTACAAGAACGGGCCGATGTGGGCCCCGGTCACCGGCCGTGCCTCGCAGGCCTTCGGCGCCAACCAGCTCGAGGAGCTGTACGACGGCATCCTCACCGGCGACGACGACCGGCTCTTCTTCAACCGCACGCTGGACATGATCACCGGCAAGGAGAAGAAGGGCGGGCAGGTCGTCACCACCCTCAACGCGAAGGCGCAGAAGGCCGCCTTCAAGGGGCTGGGCTCCAAGAAGGGCGCCGCGGTCGCGCTCGACCCGAAGACCGGTGCGATCCTCGCCCTGGCGAGCACCCCGAGCTACGACCCGTCGAGCTTCGCCGGCAACGGCGCGGACGACGAGAAGGCCTGGGTCAAGCTCAACAAGGACAAGGACAAGCCGATGGTCAACCGGGCGCTGCGGGAGACGTACCCGCCCGGCTCGACCTTCAAGGTCGTCACCGCCGCCGCCGCCCTGGAGAACGGCGTGGTCGACGACATCGACGCGAACACCAAGTCCCCGCTGCCGTGGCAGCTGCCGCTCAGCTCCCGGAACCTGGAGAACGAGGGGAACATCCCCTGCGAGAACGCCACGCTCCGGGACGCGCTCAGGGTCTCCTGCAACACCGTCTTCGGCAAGCTCGGTGACGACGTGGGCCGGGACAAGATGGTGGAGCAGGCCGAGAAGTTCGGCTTCAACAAGGAAGTCTTCACCCCGGTCCGCGCCGACAAGAGCGTCTACGACGACAAGATGGACCGGCCGGGCAACGCCCTGTCCTCCATCGGCCAGTTCAACACCGCCACCACCCCGCTCCAGATGGCCATGGTCGCCTCCGCGGTCGCCAACGACGGCAAGCTGATGGAGCCGTACATGGTGGACGAGCTGCGGGCGCGCAACCTCACCAAGGTCGAGCAGCACACGCCCAAGGAGATGAGCCGGCCGCTCAAGCCGGAGAACGCCCAGAAGCTCCAGGACATGATGGAGACGGTCGTCCAGGACGGCACCGGCAAGAACGCCCAGATCCCGGGGACCACCGTGGGTGGCAAGACCGGTACGGCACAGCACGGTGTGGACAACAGCGAGAAGCCGTACGCCTGGTTCATCTCGTACGCCAAGACCGACAACGGCAGCCCGGTCGCGGTGGCCGTCGTCGTCGAGGACGGCAGCGCCAACCGGGACGACATCTCGGGTGGCGGTCTGGCCGCTCCGATCGCGCGGAACATCATGGAGGCGGTCGTCAACGACGACAAGTGACCGGGATCACGGTCTGAACCGAACCGCCCACGAGACCGTACCGGTCCGGTATCAGGTAGCGGTCGTGTCCGGGACCCCCACGGCGTGCCGGGTACGGTAGGCCCGAACAGCACACTGCCGGACCCACACCGGTGCGCCGGGAAAGACGGAGAGGGCTGGAGAAAGCTATGGAAGAGCCGCGTCGCCTCGGCGGCCGGTACGAGCTGGGCTCGGTGCTCGGGCGCGGAGGCATGGCCGAGGTGTACCTCGCCCATGACACCCGCCTCGGTCGCACCGTGGCTGTGAAGACGCTGCGGGTCGACCTGGCCCGTGACCCGTCGTTCCAGGCCCGGTTCCGCCGAGAGGCCCAGTCGGCCGCATCGCTCAACCACCCGTCGATCGTCGCCGTGTACGACACCGGCGAGGACTACGTCGACGGGGTCTCGATCCCGTACATCGTCATGGAGTACGTGGACGGGTCGACTCTCCGTGAGCTGCTGCACTCCGGCAGAAAGCTGCTGCCCGAGCGGTCGCTGGAGATGACGGTGGGGATCCTCCAGGCGCTGGAGTACTCCCACCGGGCGGGCATCGTGCACCGTGACATCAAGCCGGCGAACGTCATGCTGACGCGCACCGGTCAAGTCAAGGTGATGGACTTCGGCATCGCCCGCGCCATGGGTGACTCCGGCATGACCATGACGCAGACGGCGGCCGTCATCGGCACCGCGCAGTACCTCTCGCCCGAGCAGGCCAAGGGCGAGCAGGTCGACGCGCGCTCGGACCTCTACTCCACCGGCTGTCTGCTGTACGAGCTGCTGACCGTGCGGCCGCCCTTCGTGGGCGACTCGCCGGTCGCCGTGGCGTACCAGCACGTCCGTGAGGAGCCGCAGCCGCCGAGCACCTTCGATCCGGAGATCGCTCCGGAGATGGACGCCATCGTCCTCAAGGCGCTCACCAAGGATCCCGACTACCGCTACCAGTCGGCCGACGAGATGCGGGCCGACATCGAGGCGGCTCTCGAGGGCCAGCCCGTGGCGGCCACGGCGGCCATGGGGTCGGTCGGTTACGGCGCGTACGGCGGCGACCACCCGACGACCGCCCTGCGCCCGCAGGACGGGAACGGGCAGACGTCGATGCTGCCGCCGATGCGGGACGACGACGGCGGCTTCGGCTACGACGAGCGGGGCGGCCGCCGCGGCGGTGGCAAGAAGAGCAACACCTCCACGGTGCTGCTGGTGGTCGCGGGCATACTCGTGCTGGTCGGAGCGATTTTCATCGGCCGGGAGATCTTCGCCGGCGACCGGCCGGAGGATCAGGTGGACGTACCCAACCTGGTCGGCGACTCCCTGTCCGAGGCCAAGGCGCAGGGTGAGAACGGCGGCTTCAGCGTGGTCAAGGACGGCTCGACGTCCTGCGACAACGTCAAGAAGAACCAGGTCACCAAGCAGGATCCGGAGCAGGGCGCCCAGGTCGAGAAGAAGGGGACCGTGAAGGTCACCCTGTGCTCGGGCCCCGAGCTGGTCTCCGTCCCGGACGTCGAGGACCTTCCGCTCGACGATGCCCGGAGCCGCCTCCAGCGCAAGGGCTTCGACAAGATCCTGACCAAGCAGGTCGAGTCGGACCGGACCCCGCGCACGGTGATCGAGCAGACTCCGGCGGCGGGCAGTGAGCGGGCGAAGACCGCCACGATCACGCTCTCCGTGGCCAAGGAGAAGACGAAGACCCAGGTCCCGGACGTCACCAACCAGCCCTTCGACGCGGCGAAGCAGCAGCTCGAGGGCTTGGGCTTCACGGTGCAGAAGCGGGAGACGGAGAGTGGCGACGCCGCTCCCGGCACGGTGATCTCCCAGAGCCCGGCCGGCAACAGCGAGGTGGCTCCGGACTCGACGATCACCCTGGTCGTGGCGAAGCAGGCCGAACAGTTCGCCATGCCGGACGTGACGAACCAGAAGCTCAAGGACGCCCAGAAGGCCCTGGAGGACGCCGGCCTGGTCGTGCAGTCCGCCGGCCCGGCGCAGGAGGAGGACGCCACCGTGGTCGCCTCCAACCCGGCGGCCGGTACCCAGGTCAAGAAGGGCGACCAGGTCGGCCTCGTCACCACGCCGCCCCAGGGCGGCGACGACGGCGGAGTCCTCTTCGGCGGCACGGGCGGCGGGAAGGACAAGAAGAACTGAGAGGCCGTCGCAGGGCGTGACGCCGCTGCACGGCATGACAGAGGGCCCCTGACACCCGCGAAGGTGTCAGGGGCCCTCTGTCATGCCGTCCCGGGGGCCGCCGCCGTCCACCGCAGCACCGCGGCCCGGGTCGCCGGGGGCTCTGACGGCGGCGGAGAGGCCCGTGGAGCCGTCGTGCGGGACCGGCTCTCACCGAGCGGCCCTCAGGTGCGCCTCATCGGCTCCTCAGCGGCGCCGAGTGCCGGCGGCCCTGGCCCTTGCCACTGGCCCTGTCACTGGCCCTGTCACTGCCCCGTCCCCGCCTCCGGCGCTGCCCCTGCGGGGGTCAGCTCAGTTCTTTCGGGGGCGTGCGGTCCGCGTCGACCTTCTCCGTGCGCTCCAGTTCGCCCCAGACGATGTACCGGTACTTCGACGTGAGGACCGGAGTACAGGTCGTGAGGGTGATGTAGCGGCCCGGCTTCTTCCGCCCCGACTCCTTCGGGATCCGGTCCAGGACGTCCACGTTGTACTTGGAGGTCTCCGGGAGCTTCGCGAAGACCTTGTAGACGTACCAGGTGTCGCGGGTCTCGAAGACGACCGGATCGCCCTCGTCCACCTTGTCGATGTTGTGGAACTTCGCGCCGTGGCCGTCGCGGTGGGCGGCAAGCGAGAAGTTGCCGGTCCGCTTCCAGGGCATCGCCGACTTGACCGGCTTGGTGTAGTAGCCGGCCACGCCGTGGTTGAGCTCGTCGGAACCGGTGCCCTTGGTGACGAGCACCTCACCGTTCTTCATCGCCGGTACGTGCAGGAAGCCGATGCCGTCCTTGGTGTCCAGGGGCCCGGGGCCGTCCGCCCAGCGGTCCCGGATCTGGTGGCCCTTCTCCGAGGCGTCCCGGTCGGCCAGCACATTCGTCCACCACAGCGAGTAGACGACGAACAGGGCGAGCACCAGGCCCGCCGTGATCAGCAGTTCGCCGATGACGCTGACGACGGCGGCTGTCCGCCGTCGAGGGCGCTGGGGTCGCGGTGGCTGTGCCTCGGTGTCCTCTGCGTGATGGGTCACTGCCACCGCGTCGTACTCCGTTTCGATTTTTCCGTGTGCTCTGGTGCTCGGGTGCTGCTTCGTGGGTCGTGCTTCGTGGGTGCTGGTCGGGTTCTCGGTGCTTCTCAGCGGCTCCGGGCCTGCGGAGCGCGGGGTCTAGCCGACGAGCGCGTCCGGTTTGCCCTGGCTGCGGGCCCGCTCATCGACCATCCTTCCCCAGACGATCATTCGATACGTGCTGGTGAACTCGGGCGTGCAGGTCGTCAGCGTGAGGTAGCGCCCCGGTCCGGTGAAGCCCGAACCCGGGGGAACCGGCTTGATCACATCGGTGTTGGACGGCGGCGTCTGCGGAAGGATGCTCGCCATCTCGTACGTGTAGAACGTGCGCTGCGTCTCAACGATGATCTCGTCGCCGGGGTTGAGGCGGTTGATGTACCGGAAGGGCTCACCGTGGGTGTTGCGGTGGCCCGCGACCGCGAAGTTCCCCTTCTTGTCCCAGGGCATCGCCGTCTTCAGCTGCCCGTCGGCGTAGTGGCCGACCATGCCGTGGTCGAGGACCTTGTTCTTGTCGATGCCCTCGGCGATGGGGACCTTCACGTCCAGCTTGGGGATGTACATGATCGCGAATCCCTGCCCGGGCGAGAACGCGCCGGCGCTGCGCGCGCCCTCGCCGTCCCACTCCTTCTGCAGATTGCTGGCGGCGCCGCCGGCCTCCTGCTGGGCGAGGACGTTGGTGTACCAGAGCTGGTACGTCACGAACAGCAGCATCAGCACACCGATGGTGATGAACGTCTCACCCAGGGCGCGGCTGGCGATCACGCTCGGCGGATCCTTGCGCGCTCGCGCCTGCCGCCGGGCCTCCACCCGGGAGAGCGGAGCCGAGGCGGCCGTCCCGGACGCGGCGGAGGCGGCCGGTCCGGCCGCGCGCCGTCCGTGCCCGGCCCGGCGGCGCCCGCCGCCCTGTGCGGCCTTGCGCCGGGCGG